>CAZTQC010000011.1:0-10877 GCA_964615685.1 uncultured Candidatus Saccharibacteria bacterium | reverse complement strand
TTTTAAAAGTTTTCTAATATTTTATCACTTGCGCAAAATTAAACAAAAACTTATTAAAAGTTTGTCGAAATCTTCTTTCTGTATTAAAATGAAATTCAATCATGAAAAAACTATTTTTTAATCAAGGGGCTCGTTTAGAAAAGAATAATCAAAATTTAAAAGAGTTTATTTTTTTCGTAATGGCTACTCTTTTGATTGTTTTACCAATTAGAATTTTTATTGCTCAACCTTTTATTGTCAGCGGAGCTTCTATGATTCCCTCTTTTACTAACGGCGAATATATCATCGTTGATCAAATTTCATATAAAACTCTCCAATCGCCCCAAAGAGGTGACATTGTTATTTTCAAGTCCCCTCAAGATCCTTCTAAATTTTTAATTAAAAGAGTGATCGGCCTGCCGAACGAAACGATTGAAATATTAGGCGAAGACATATATATTAAAAAGGAAGGTGAGGATTTTGAAAAAATTGAAGAAGATTATTTAAATGTGGATTTTAATGCTTATGTTAAGAATTTAAAATTAGAAAATGACGAATTTTTTGTCTTGGGTGATAACAGAAACAATAGTATAGATTCTAGATATTTTGGGGCAGTGAAAGAAAATTTAATTATTGGCAGAGCCTTTTTAAGACTTCTCCCAATCAGAAAAATTAATTATTTACCAGGTAAGTTTGAGATATAAAAATGAAAAATAAAAAAAATGCAAATGAAAGCTATTTATATTCAGCCGCGATAGCTAAACAATTTGGTTTTTCAATTAAAACTAAAAACAATATCACTGATGAAACTATTCGAATCTGTAAAAAGGCCAAATCAAATAAAAAATATTTGGAAGCTAACTTGCCCGCAATTGAAGAGTTGGCTGAATTAATTTTACAATATAAGAGCAATGAGAAAGAAAGTGGTTCCAGTCCAACCTTAACTTATTTTGACCAACCCTCTGTCGGAAAATTTTTAAAACATCGAAAAAGATTAGGTGAAAACAACGTTAGTTTACATATTTTAGGTATAGAAAACAGTATTGCTGATGCTTTGATGATTAAAACCATTCAAACAATTTTAGAAGAAGACGGACATAAAAATTTAAAGCTTTTAATTAATAACATTGGCGGAAAAGAAACTCAAACCCAATTTAGTCGAGAGGCTCTCTCTTTTTTTAAAAAAAATATTGATTTATTAAATACAAATTGCCGACAATATTTTAAAAACGGTATTCACTCATTAATAACCGAGGGAGGTAAACAATGTAAAATTTTAAAAGAGGGCGCCCCAGTACCGATGGACTTCTTGGACGATCCGAGTCAAGTTCATTTTACAGCCCTAATAGAATATTTAGAAATTTTTGATATCCCTTACGAAATTGATCAGGATCTTTTGGGTGATATTAATTATTCATCTCACACCGTTTTTAAAATCATTGAAGCTGAAACTGAAAAAGTTTTGGCGGCCGGCTCTCGACATGATTTATTAATGAGAAAATTGAATATTCGAAAACCGATTCCTGGAATTAGTGCAAATGTTTGGCTTTCTAAAAATAAAAAGATTACCTCAAGGCAACTTTCAAAAAATGACTTAAGATTTTTCTTAATTCAAATTGGAGATAGAGCCAAAGGAACCTCTTTAAAACTACTGAGGAATTTGTACAAAGAAGGTATTTCCGTTAAACATAAAATTTATCGGGACAAACTGTCTCCTCAACTTCTTTTGGCTAAAAAATTTAAAGTGGATTATTTAATTACTATCGGTCATAAAGAAGCTTTAGACCAAACGGCCATTATTCGAGATTCTCAAGGCAAATCTCAAAAAATTATTCCCCTTTCAGAAATTGCGAGCTATTTAAAGACTTTAAAATAAGCCTGATTAAAAATTCGTTTAAAGATTGTCAAAAAAAAATAATTATGTTAAAGTAGCTTTCATTATGGCAACAAACGTTGAAGTCACAAGAAAAAAAACAGAAAGTAGTGCTAACACTATTAAGAGATTTACTAGACGAGTTCAGGAATCTGGGGTTTTGCCTAGAGTTCGCTCAATTCGCTACGAAGAAAGACAACCTTCTGATTACACCAAAAAGAAAGCTCGCCTTAAGTCATTGGCCAAAAAGGCCGAGTTTGAAAAACTATATAAACTTGGGAAAATTTCTGGAATGAGAAAGGGTCGCGGTGGTCGACGATAAAGAAATGGCTTTTTCGATCGCTAATCTGACAAAACGTAGCTTGCCTGTAGGTGAGATACGTTTTTCTAAAATTAAAAAAGAAATTCTCGGAGAAAATTACGATTTGTCTTTAGTTTTTATTGGAAAAAAAAGGTCAAAGACTTTAAACGAAAAATATCGACAAAAGAATTCTGACACTAATATTCTGAGCTTTCCTTTTGATTCGGAAAACGGAGAAATCTTCTTAACCTTAGATAAAATTGAAAAAGAAATTTCAAAATTTGAAATGTCCCTTAATCGGTTGATTATTTTCCTTTTCATTCATGGTTGTCTTCATTTAAAAGGTTTGAATCATGGAAAAAAAATGGAAAAAGAAGAAACTCGGCTTTTAAAAAAGTTTGAATAAGCCTAGCTTGTTGAATTCCTCCTTTAAAATCATTTTTTATAAGGTAGAATAACAACAAGTTATTTTTTACATTCTTTTTAAATGCGCAACAAAATTTCAGTTGGAATAGACATTGGAACATACCAAGTAAAAGTGGTAGTAGCCGAGAGTAGTTCTGATCGACACTCCCTACCTAAAATTATTGGAATTGGTTATGCCGAATCAAAAGGTCTTCGCCATGGCTACATTATCAATCAAACTGATGCTACTCGAAGTATTAAAAAAGCCGTTCGACAAGCCGAAAAAATCAGCCGAATAAAAATAGACAAAGCCTTCATTTCTATTGGAGGAATTGGCTTATCTAGTTATACCTCAACTGGTCATGTAATGATTTCACGAGCCGATGCGGAAATTACCGAAATTGATATTGAAAAAGTCTCTGAAGAATGCAAGAAACAGACTCCAACTTCAATTTCCATTAACAAACAAATTATTCATTCAATTCCCATTGAATATAAAGTTGATAATAAAATTGTTCTAGGAAATCCAATTGGATTAAAGGGTAATAAATTAGAAGCCAAAATTTTATACATCAGTTGTTTATCTCATCATATTAATGAATTAATCAGCGCCGTTGAAAATTCAAATATTGAAATTATCGATGCTGTCGCTGCTCCTCTAGCAGCTGGAATTGTTAATCTTTCTAAAACCGAAAGAATGGCCGGATGTGTTTTAGCCAACATTGGTTCGGAAACGGTTTCAATTGTTGTTTACGAAGAAGATAATCCAATTTCTCTTGAGGTTTTTAAAGTTGGCTCAAATGACGTGACTAATGATATTGCTCTGGGAATGCAAATCTCTTTAAGCGAAGCCGAAAAGATGAAGCAAACTGGTTTGATTGAGTTCGAAGGGGTTGGTCATAAGAAAAATAACGAAAATAAATTAAAAAACATCATCTCTGCTCGTTTATCTGATGTTTTTGAATTAATTGATGCCCATCTTAAAAAAATAAATCGAAGTGGTTTATTACCAGCAGGTATTATTTTAACTGGTGGCGGATCAGGAATTACTACTGCGGTGGATTTGGCCAAAGCCATTTTAAAACTTCCCTCTCGTCTAGCCAATATTGCTGGCAACAAAGAAGGAGAAGAAGGCAATGCGAGTGGCGGACTAAAAGTGAAAGACTCCACCTGGTCAGTGGCTTATGGCTTATGTGTTTTTGGTTTAAGTGTTGATTCGGGAAACTTTACTAGCAATAAATTCAAAAAGAATTTTTTTAAAAATCTTTTTCAGAGAATTTTAGATCTAATGAGAAGGTTTTTACCTTAACTTATCAAACTTTTGAAGCTTTTGGGCTCTTGGAAAAAAAGCTTGATTTCGTTGAAAAATAAGCTATTATGTTAACAACTCTAATGGGATGGAGATTTATATTTAATAGTCTTTAATAATACTAAAAATGCCACAGGTAAAAACAGATGTCGAAACTTTTGCTCGAATAAAAGTGATTGGAGTTGGCGGTTCAGGTTTAAATGTGTTAAATCACATGTTGAACAACAAAGTAAAAGGGGTTGAATTTATTGCCATAAACACCGATGCTCAAGATTTGCACGGCTGTTTAGCTAGAAAAAAAATTCATATCGGGAAAAATTTAACAAGAGGGCTAGGGGCCGGAATGAATCCTGATATCGGTCGGCGGGCGATTGAAGAAACTAAAGAAGAAGTTCAGGAGTCAATCAAAGGTGCTGATATGGTTTTTTTGACCTGTGGACTTGGTGGTGGAACAGGAAGTGGAGCAGCAGCTATTGCTGCTCAAATTGCTCGTGAATCTGGAGCTTTAACAGTCGCTGTCGTCACCAAACCTTTTTTCTTTGAAGGTAAGCAAAGAATGAAGATTGCTGAACAAGCCCTAGAAGAATTGCGAAAAGAAACTGATGCTATTATCGTCATCCCAAATGACAGACTACTTAATCAAATCTCTAAAGAAACTTCAGCTAAAAATGCTTTTGCGATGTGTGACGATGTTTTGAAACAAGCGGTTGAAGGAATTTCTGATTTAATCACTACTCCAGGAATCATTAATATCGATTTTGCCGATGTTAGAGCAATTTTGAAAGAATCAGGTTCGGCCTTAATGGGTATCGGAATTGCTAGTGGAGACAAAAGGGCTGAAGAAGCTGCTAAAATGGCCATCAATTCTCCCCTACTTGATGTTTCAATTAACGGAGCTCGGGGAATTCTCTTTTCTATCGCTGGTGGTGAAGATTTAACCATGAACGAAATTCAAGAAGCGGCCAAAATTATTACTGAAACAATGGACGAAGATGCTCGAGTTATTTTCGGAACCGTGAATGACGAAAAATTAAAGAAGGGTGATGTTAAAGTCACCATTATTGCTTCTGGATTTCCAGAAGGCGGAAATAAAAAATCACTCTTTGGCGTAAATTCAAAAGAGGGACCTAAAGAAGAAGCTGAACCAAGAGGAAAAATTTTCGGCTCAACTTTAACTGAAAATAAGGAAGAAGTGAAAGAGAAAAAAGAAACCATTCCTTTAACTTCAGAAAATGATGACGATGAATGGGGTGCGGTTCCTGCTTTCTTACGAAGAAATCGAAAGTAGAATTGTGCTACAATAAATTTTAATATGTACGATTTAACAATAATTGGCGGCGGACCAGCCGGAGTTTCTGCTGGTGTTTATGCCTCTAGAAAACAATTAAAAACTCTTTTTATTACAGAAGCTTTTGGAGGACAAAGTATCGTTTCTGAAGGTATTGAAAACTGGATTGGCGATATAAAAATCTCTGGAATAGATCTAGCCCAAAAGTTTGAAAATCATCTTCGAGAGTATGCCGGAGAATTTGTCGATATTAAAAAAGGTTTAAGAGTTGAGAAGATTGAGAAGGAAAGAGATTCTTTTAAAATAAGAGCTGGAAATGAAGTGTTTGAATCAAAAACAATTTTAATCGCCACTGGCTCAAATCGTCGAAAAATCGAAGCTCTTAACGCCGATAAATTTGAACATCGAGGCTTAACTTATTGTGCCACTTGTGATGGTCCGCTTTTTAAAAACAAGGACGTAATAGTTATTGGTGGGGGAAACTCAGCTTTTGAAAGTGCTGCCCAGCTTCTTTCTTATGCTCAAAGCGTAACTTTAATTCATCGTCGAGATGAGTTTCGAGCTGATAAAATCACCATTGAAAAACTGAAAAAAAATCCAAAATTTAAAATGATTCTCAATGCCGAAATCACCGAAATTACCGGCTCAGCAATGGTGAATGGTTTAAAATACAGAAATAAAGTTTCTCGTGAAGAATTTTCTCTTCCAACAGACGGAATTTTTGTAGAGATCGGAGCGATTCCAGCTATTGATTTTGTGACAAATTTAGTCAAAGTCACTGCAGAGAAAACTATTGAAATTGATCCGTGGAATCAGAGAACTTCAATTGAAGGAATTTGGGCGGCTGGAGATTGCACAAACATTTTATATCATCAAAATAATATCGCAGCCGGAAACGCCGTGACCGCTTTAGAAGATATCTTTATTTGGCTTCAAAAGAAATAGTTTTTATTTTAATTTAATTTAATCTTTTGAATTTCAATTTCAGAACCAAAAAAACGACCACCTAAAGTTTGAAATCTTTCGGTTAAATCTGTGGTGAAAAATTCTCTTTTTTTATTTTTAGAAAGTTGAGTTTCAATTTCCGAGTGTCTTAGTAAATAATTAGCTAACTTTTCTGCCACAATTTTACCTTCGTTAATAATCTTAGTTTGAAAATTCAGTTCAGAAATAACTTCTCGAATCTCTTCTTCTAAAAGACCATAATGTGTGCAACCCAAAATTAAAGAGTCGATTCCTTCAATTAAAACGGGTTTTAGATATTTATGTAAAATTGGTTTTAAAATTTCTGAAGAATCTTCCCCGGATTCAACAAGTGGCACCAATAAAGGACAAGCTTTCGAAAAAAGTTTCGTCTGTGGATTAATTTTTTGAATTTCTCGAAAAAAAGAATTGGAATTCACCGTGCTTTCGGTCGCAATTAAACCAAGAGAATTATTAGAAGTTTGATGAATAGCCTCTTCAACCGTCGGAACAATAACCCCCAGAACTCTTCTTTCCGGATAATTTCGAGGAAGATATTGTTGTTGAATTTTAGGCAAAGCTTCTGTTGAAGCGGTATTACAAGCCAAAATGATTAATTGGCAATCTTTTTGAAATAAATAATTTACAGCCTGTTCGGTGTAATCATAAATCACTTCTTGAGATCTTGAGCCATAAGGAGTTCGGGCACTATCTCCCAAATAAATATAATCGTATTCCGGTAAAATTTCCGTAATATTTTTTAAAATATTTAAACCTCCGAAACCTGAATCAAAAACTCCAATTTTCATATCGTGATTATTTTAATTTAACAAACCTAAGTATGATTTTATCAAAAGGAAATAAAGAAAAAATCATTTTAATTTAAATTTTTTATAAAATTTTTATAAAATTTTTCTTACCTTTTTGCAAAACTACATTTGGAGTCAAAACAAATTTGGGATCTATAATGACTTCCCCATCCACTTTGATTCCTCCGTCTTGAACGACTCTTCGAGCTTCTGACATAGAAGAACAAAGTTGAGCCTCAATTAATGTTGACAATAGGTCGTATTTTTCAGGTTTAATCGTCGGCAAATCTTCCGGAATTAATTTATTAGTAAAAGTATTCACAAAATATTCTTTCGCTTTTAAGGCCTCCTCTTCTGAAGAATACATCCTGACGATTTCAAAAGCTAATTTCATTTTAATATTTCGAGGATTTTCTCCGTCAACTAATTGTTTTTTATAAGATTCAATTTCTTCGAAAGGAATTCGAGTTAAAAGTTCAAAATATTTAATAATAAATTCATCTTTCAAAGACATAATCTTACCGAACATATCATTGGGCGAATCTAGTAAATTGACAGTGTTACCAAAACTCGAGCTCATTTTACGACCATCTAAACCTTCAATAATAGGATTAAGAATAATGTTTTGAGGTTCTTGATCATAAAACCTTTGTAAATCTCGTCCGGCTAATAAATTAAATTTCTGATCTGTGCCTCCAATTTCTACATCGGCTTTCACTTTGACTGAATCATAACCTTGCATTAACGGATATAAAAGTTCCCGGAGAGAAATTCTCTTACCAGCCTCTAATCGGGTTTTAATATTTTCTCGAGAAATGAAAGAACTAAGAGAAAAAACATTCGCCTGTTTTCCAATTTCTTTGTAATTTAGTTCTCCTAACCAATGACTGTTGTAGTGAATCTCGGCTTTTTCAATATCTATAATTTTGGCAATTTGATCAATATAGGTTTTTAAATTTTTTTGAATCTCAACCTCCGAAAGCATTGGCCTCTCGCTTTCTTTATCAGAAGTATCTCCGATTTGACCAGTAAAATCACCAATGATAAAAACTATTTGATGTCCCAACTTTTCAAAATCTTTTAATTTTAATAAGGGAATGGAGCGACCTAAATGTAAATTCGCACTAGTTGGATCAATTCCAAGCTTAATTCTGAGTTTTTGACCGCTCGAAAGTTTTTGAGTTAAATTCTCTTTATCAATAATTTCCTCTATGCCACGATTTAAAACTTCAAAAAATTGATCATTAGTATTCTTAGTCATAAAGAGAATATTACAACATTATTAGCCTGATTTCAAATAGAAAAGCCTATAGATAACATTTATCTATAGGCTTTAAAAAAGTTAGACGACAAATTTTGAATTTTGAAAATTACCCCCTCAAATGGATTCGTCGGCAGGTTTATTTATCACCCGTCCATCGATTAAAAAGGCCTCCTCTCCACTTCTGCTAAAAACCCCTCCGGTAAAACCACCATTTTCATTGGGCCAATAAAGTCGTCCGCATTTTTGACAAGGATAAGCCGTGTCTGTTGCAAGACAGCTAATCCTCAATTCAACCCCGGTGTCTTTCTCGATTTTAACAAGACCATCGCATCCTTTTTCGGTGCATTTCATTTTTTACCTCCTAAATTGAATTTTTGACTGAATGTTCTTATCTAAACTATCTGCTCAAAAGATAACACAAATATCGATTTTGTCCACCAATTCGTTCTCGATCAAAAATGTTTTCTTATGTTTGTGAGGTTGTATTTCGTGTCCGCCTCGTTATTTTTGTGACCCTACCGGGAATCGAACCCGGATTTGAAGCTTGAAAAGCTTCCGTCCTAACCGTTAGACGATAGGGCCTAATAATTTCAATGAGAAAAATAATACCAATTTTTTCTAAATTAAGCAATGCTTTTTTCTCAAACTTTTTCTTTCAAAAAAAGTAAATTTGTAATAAGATTTTAAATAGGAAGTGGGAGGAGTGGCAGAGTGGTTTAATGCACACGATTCGAAATCGTGCAGTCGCAAGGCTTCGTGGGTTCAAATCCCACCTCCTCCGCCAAGAAAATTTACCCTCGATGGTACAAAAAACAGACATTATATTTTAATAAAGAACAAAATAAAAAACTAAAAATGAAATTAAAATCCCCCGAAAAACAAAATTTTCCATTCGATCAACGAAGCTGGGTAAAAATCGATCAGCAAGCTTTGAAGAAAAATTTTCAAAATCTCTCGAAGTCTCTTTCTTCAAATCGCATTAAAAAAATGGCGATAGTCAAATCAAATGCCTATGGACACGGAATGCTTGAGTGCGCCAAAATTTTCTCCCAAGCAGGAGCCGACTTTTTGGGAGTTGATTGTCTGGAAGAAGCTCAACAACTTCGCGAAGCTGATTTAAAAACCCCAGTTCTAGTTTTAGGCTGGACATCGAGCGAAACTTTTTCTTTCGCTAGTAAAAATAATATTTCTGTCACGATCTCTTCTCTAAACTCTCTAAAACAGGCTCGAAAAATCACCGAAAAAAATTCATCAAAACTAAAAATTCATCTTAAAATAGACACTGGCCTTCACCGGCAAGGATTATTAATAGAAGAAATTGACACGGCGATAAAAATTTTAATTCAAGCTCCGAAAATCGAATTGGAAGGATTATATTCCCACCTCTCTTCCGCAGAGAATCCTCGAGACATTCTTTATACGCAAAAACAAACCGTCAATTTTATAAAAGTCCGAGAACTTTTCTGGCAGAATGGTTACAAGCCGATTTGCCATCTCAGTGCTAGTGCCGCCAGTCTCCTTTATCCGGAAATAAATTATGACATGGTTAGATTTGGTATCACCCTTTACGGTTTATGGCCATCAAAAGAAACGGAAAAAACCAGTCGAGAAAATAAAAAGAATCTGAAACTTTGGCCAGCCTTAACTTGGCAAACTCGAATTTCGGAAATTAAAAAAATAGCAAAAGGCGAAAGTGTGGGCTATGATCATTCTGAAAAGGTCAAAAGAGATTCTTTGATTGGTGTCATTCCCGTCGGTTATTGGCACGGATATCCTCGACAGGCGTCCAGTAAATCCTTTGTTTTAATAAATGGTAAATTGGCCAAAGTGCTTGGCAAAATTTCAATGGATATGATGGTGATTGACTTAACTGACATTAAAAAAGTTAGACCAGGAGATCTTGTCACTTTGATTGGCTCCGACCATAAACAGAAAGTTTCTGCCGAAAAACTGGCCCAAACGACTGATACTATCAATTACGAAATCGTCACACGAATTAATCCCCTAACCACTAGAATTTATTTTTAATTTTTGGTATTCTCATTGTAGTGTTTTATCGGGCGATTAGCTCAGTTGGCTAGAGCGTCTCATTGACGTTGAGAAGGCCACAGGTTCAAGTCCTGTATCGCCCACCGAAACCCCCATGGGGAAAAATAATCTTATTTATTCACGAGATGTTATAATTTTAGAGATGAAAAGAAAAAGAGAAATTAATTCATTCGGCTTCACCCTCATCGAACTTCTGGTCGTCATCGCCATTATCGCTCTGTTGAGTTCTGTGGTGCTGGCGAGTTTAAGTAGCGCTCGGGCCAAGGCTCGAGACACGAGGAGAATAGCAGATGTGGATAATATTCTTAAGGCTCTTGCCTTATATAACGACAAATATGGTAATTGGATGGAAGCAGGAAGCGGTTGTGGTTATGGTGGTAATGGGTGGTTTAATGTAAAATATGCAAACACAACAGCCTCAATGGCTCAATGTCTCGTTAATGAAGGCCTGACAAATGAAATAATTATTGATCCTAGTGGTGGAATAACTTCAGGTTCCACCGTAGGAAATGCATATATGAAATATACTTGCGTTCTTCCAGCAACTGGTAAAAAAACCACTTATGTTTTTGCTAAATTAGAAACACTCCCTAGTCCGGGAAACACAGATGGGACTTGTCGTCCTTCTTGGGACACT
>CAZTQC010000010.1:0-11079 GCA_964615685.1 uncultured Candidatus Saccharibacteria bacterium | reverse complement strand
ATTTGAAAATGATTTTAATGGGTTTGATATTATTTGATATTCTTCAAATAATTCTTTAGTAAATTCTCTATTGTATTCAATCTGGTCGGCTATTGAATTTCCTCCGAAAACAGAATAGCCTAGCTCCCTTAATTTTTCCTGTTCTGATCCGAAGCCGTTATCATCAAAAATAATTAAACCAGATTTTCCTACCCAATCCAATTCATTTTCCCAATTATTGGTTTTTTCTATTATTCCATCAAAGATATTTTTGAGACGAATATCCTTAACAAAGAGTTTTACTTCATGTCCTGAGTTTTTTATCTGTTTCGCTAAATCTGTCGCTAGCCCAATGCTGCTTATAAACAGTACTTTCATTTTCTTTTTTATATGTTAGGATAGTAACAGTTATTTGATTTTATGTCAAAAAGACATTTATTTTAAACTAAATGATTTATTTATTCTTACTGCTACCCCCTTTGTTATATGCTGTAACAAATTTGATTGATAAAAAACTAACCGTTGGAGAAGATGATGATTCCTTACCTTCTTCTCTGATGTTAATTGGCGGACTATTTAATTTGTTGGTTTCGATTCCAATACTTTTTTTCCTGTTATTCAAAGGATCTTTTGAATTTTCTTTGGGTCTCTTTTTAAATGGATCTTTATTTACTTTGGCTATCTGGAGTTATCTTAAAGTTTTAAAAGATGGTGACACTGACCGGGTTATTATCTGGTACCAAACAATACCGATCTTTGGTTTAATCGGCGGAATGCTTTTTCTTGGGGAACATTTGAATTTTATTACAATCTCTTCCATCCTCTTGATTATGTTCGGATCAATAACCATGTCTTTAGAGAAGGGAAAAGTGAACAAGAAAATGATTTTAATGATGTTGATGTCGAGCTTGTTAATTGCTTCTAATGATGTGGTCTTTGCCTTTTTCGGGAGAGAGATTGGTGTGATGTCTGCTATTTTTTCTGATCTAATTGGAAAAACATTCTGGTCATTGGTTTTCCTTTTCAATTCGAAGGCCTTCAAGGGTTTTGCGGTTGGTTTAAAGACCAAATTTCTTTTACACTCTTTTAATGAAATACTTTATATTATTGCCGATGCGATGTTTGATGTGGCTAAAATTTTTGCTCCAGTGGCCATTGTTCAAGCGCTTGTTTCGACTCAGCCGATTTTTGTTTTTTTGGGAGCATTAATTCTGGCTATTTTCTATCCAAAAATTTTAGGGGAAGTTTTTGAAAAGAAATATTTGAAGACTAAAATCATCGGCTTAATTTTAGTCACGGTTGGAAGTATTATTTTAGCTCTGGAATTTTTTTAATCTCATAATTTAAAAAAGTTGAAAAACTTTAAATGAACTGTGATATTTTGATATAGTTTAAATAGTTTTATTATCGTATGGATAAAAAAGTCAAAATATTAATATTGATATTCATTTTAGGAATTTTTTATACCGTCTTTGCTACTTATCATCGTTTTTATATTCTTCGGGACTATTACATAACTGCCGAAATTGAATGTGATCCCCAAATAAACAGTTGTTTTGTTTGGGAAGAGGATGATGAAATTTTTTACTATAGTTTGATAAGGAAGAAAGCTAAAAATATTCCTTTTTGTAATCCTCATCGCGAAGAGTGTGAAGAGTTATTTTGTGAAGAGGGCGAGAAAAAATGCCGAATCACTTTTTGCGAGGTCGATGAGTTAGAGGAGGGGGAAGGGTGTGCTGGACCGGGGTTGGTAGAAGATTAATTACTTTAAATTAAAATGAATAATAAAATGAATAATAAAGAAATAAAGAATATTTTTTCATGGGTAGCGCCTTATTTGGAGGTTCGAGTTTCATCCATTGATAAAAAAGGTGTTTTTACTACCAAAAAAATTAATAAAGGAGATATCATAACAATTTTCGGTGGTTATGTTATGACTTTGGGAGAAGCAGAAAAATTACCGAAAGAATTTATGGATAATGGTATGCAAATATCCGAAGAATTTGAGTTAAATTCAAAAACAGGAATAGAAATTTCAAATTACTTTAATCATAGTTGTGATCCTAATGTTGGTTTTAAAGGTCAAATATTTTTAGTGGCAATGAGAGATATTTTAGAAAATGAAGAAATAACTTTTGATTATGCCATGGTTTTATATCACTCTGATAAGGCGGAATTATATAATGTTGAATGTAGTTGTGGGTCTAAAAATTGTCGGAAGCAAATAAACGAAGACGATTGGAAGAAAAAGGATCTTCAAGATAAATATGACGGTTATTTTCAGTGGTTTTTACAAGAAAAAATTAATAATTTAAAAAAATAACATGTTTTGTGCTGATGTGCCAGAGCCTTTATATTTTATATTTTCAAGCGCTGGATTTGGATTAATTTATTATTCACATATTCCTGCAGTATTATCAGCTATTTTTCTAGGAATATTAGTTTATTTAAAAAATCCAAAAAGTTTAGTAAATAAAAGTTTATTATTTTTATTTCTTTCTTTTGCTGTTTGGGTTTTTTCCAGTCTTATAAGTTGGGTTGGTGTTGATAGTAGATTCATTAGTTTCTTTTGGGTTATTTTATCTGTTGCTTTCGTTGCGATTTCTTTTTTCAGTTTTTATTTTACATACGTTTTTATTAAAAAAAAGGATTTACCTTTTAAAATAAAGGCCTTTTGGCTTGCCATCTCATTTCCGGTGCTTATTTTTTCTCCAAGTCCTTTAAATATCACAGGTTTTGACATGGTTAATTGTCAACCAATTGAAATGTCAATGTTTTCTTATTACTATTATTTGATTGGTTTATTTTCTTTCGCATCGATTATTTTTGTTTTTATCAATTCATATAGAAAAGCAGATGTTAGTTTTAGAAAACAGATGGTCCTTGTTACTTCTGGCATAGAATTATTTTTACTATCTTTTTTCTTCTCTAGTTTTTTAGCTAGTTATTTTGTTTATACCGACGAATTTAGTGGATATGATTTGGAGCCTTATGGTCTCTTCGGTATGATTGTTTTCATCTCCTTCCTAGCGTTTATGATCGTTCGCTTCAAAGCTTTCAATATTAAAATGTTGGGTTCTCAAGTTTTGGTCATTTCTTTGGTGGTAATTATTGGTTCCGAATTTCTTTTCATTCAAGATGCCACTAATAAAATTTTGGTAGCCCTTACTTTGGTCATCGCCTCAGTGATTGGTTTAATTTTAATCCGTTCTGTGAAGAAAGTTGATTCTCAAAGAGAGTTATTGGAAATCTCTAATAATGAACAAGAAAATTTAATTCATTTCATTTCTCATCAAGTTAAAGGCTTTTTCACCAAAAGTCGAAACATTTTCTCAACTTTGAACGATGAGAAAAAAGATATTGACCCAAAATTATTTAAATATATTGAAGAAGGTTTAAGATCTGATGACGAAGGAATCGCTTTGGTGGAAAGTATTCTAAATGCTTCAAATTTTAAAACGGGAAAAATTTCTTTAATTAAGGAAAAGTTTTCTTTGAACGAATTAATAAAAAAAGTTTGTAATCTAAATAAAACTTTCATTGGAGATAAAGATATTAAATTTCACTGTCATTTCTTAGAAAAAGAATTAAAGTTTGTGGGCGATCAACTTCGTTTGGAAGATGCTTTGAATAATATTATTCAAAACGCGGTGAAATATACTGAGCAAGGAGGAATTTTTATCTCCTTAACTGAAGAATTTCCTAGAAAGATTTTAATCACGGTGAAAGATACCGGTATTGGACTTTCTGATAAAGACAAAAGTCGTTTGTTTACTTCCGGCGGTCGGGGAGAAGAATCTTTGAAATATAATGTTAATAGTACTGGTTACGGACTTTATATCTCCAAAAAGATCATTGAAGGACACGGTGGAACTATTAAAGCTAAATCAGAAGGTCGAGGAATGGGCTCAACTTTTACTATTATTTTACCCGCTAAAAATAATCTGTAATTTTCAACTTGCGATTGTTTAAATTAACTGTAATATTTAAATTATGTTTTTTAGAAAAAAGACTCCACCTTTAACGACTAAAATTCAAACCCAGGCTTTACCGGGTTTTATTGAATTATTGCCTTCAGACCAAATCCTTTTTAATGATTTTAAGGCTAAAATTATTGAAGCTTATGAAAGTTTTGGCTTTTTGCCCATTGAAACTCCTTTAATTGAACGCGAAGAAGTTCTTCTCGCTAAAGTGGGTGGAGAGACTGAAAAAGAAATTTATAAAATTAAAAAAGGGGATAATAATTTAGCTTTGCGATTTGATTTGACTGTTCCTTTAGCTCGTTACGTGAGCGAGCACTATCATGATTTAGTTTTTCCTTTTAAAAGATATCATGTTGGAAAGGTTTATCGCGGAGAAAGACCACAAAAGGGTCGTTACCGAGAGTTTTATCAATGTGACGTTGATATTATCAATGAGAATGAATTAAGTTTACAAAGTGATGCGGAAGTCTTAAGTCTTATTTACGAAACTTTTTCAAAATTAAAGATTGGTCCATTTCGTTTGGAAATTAATAACCGAAAAATTCTTTTTGGTTTATTAGAAAATTTGGATTTATCAAAAAAAGAAAAAGAAGTTTTGAGAATTCTTGATAAAAAAGGCAAGATTAGCGATCAAGAAACTGTCGAATTACTAGAAAAAGAAAAAATCGACACGGGTAAAATTGAAGCTCTCTTGAAAATTTTAAATTTTGAAGGCTCCACTTTTGAAATTGTAGAATTTTTGAAAAATCAAAATATTTCTAACGAAACGTTTTTGACTGGAGTAACAGAATTAGAAGAAGTTTTAATTTCTTTAGAAGTTTTAGGTGTGCCCACTCATTTTTTTAAAGTGAATTTATTTATTATTCGAGGCTTAGATTATTACACCGGAACAGTTTTTGAGACTTTTCTTTTAGACAATTTAGATTTGGGTTCAATTTCTTCTGGCGGCCGATATGAAAAATTAACTGAAAATTATTTGGATAAAAAATTAATGGGCGTGGGAGCTTCCATTGGTCTTTCGCGTCTATTTATTGAGTTAAAAACAAGGGGTTTAATTAAAAGTTTGAAAAAGACAACTTCACAAGTCATCATCATTCCTTTGACTGAAAATTTAATCGAAGTCGGAAAAGTGGCGAAAATTTTAAGAGGGCAAGAAATAAAGACAGAAATTTATTTGGAAAAGAGTTCGATGAAGAAAAAACTTAATTATGCCAATAAACAAGAGGCTCCTTTTGTTATTCTTCTTGGCGATGAAGAAATCTCAGAGAAAAAGTTCACTTTGAAAAATATGAATTCCGGAGAACAAGAAAAATTACCGATCGAAGAAATTGTTGAGAAAATCAAAATTAACGACGCCCTCTAACTTATTTCAAAGTTATAATTTTTCTCCATTTCCGTTTTTTGCTTTATAATAGAAGAATGTTTTTTAAAACTTTTTTTTCGGCACTTTTAATTGTTTCTCTTTTAGGAATTGGATATTTTCTTTTTAATAATTCTGAGAAAAATTCTGCAAATTTGTCTGAAGAAATAAAAATAAAATTGGCCATCGAAAATCAGAAAAAAGAAAATTCAGAGCTTGAAATTCAAGATGTTAAAATTGTTCAGCAAAATTCTCAATATGCGCGAGCGATTTTTTTAAATTCAGAAAATAATTTCGGCAGTCTTTTTTTAGTGAAAATCGCGAATGATTGGCAAGTGGTTGAAATAAGTGAAACCAATGAATTTTTCTGTGAAAAAATGGAAAAGATAGGTTTCCCTTCAAGTTTTATTGCTGACTGTTCTTTAGAATTTCCGAAAGCCGAAGATGTTTTGACTTTCTCAGAAAAGTTAAAATTACCAAGAGAAAAAGAGGAAGAACATTCGGTGATTGGTTTGATTACTTTAAATTCAGATCCAGCAAAGTCTTCCTTTCTCTTAACTTCAGGAGAAGAAACTATTGAACTAAATTATGATCCATCCTCTTTATCTTCAGAAGTTCTTTCTTCCATTTCGAACGGTGATCAAGTTTTGGTGAATGTTCAAATAATTGAAAATGAAGAAGAAATTACCGAAGAGAAAACGACTCTTGAAAATTCAAGCGAGAACATCAACGAGAATATCAACGAAGACATTGAAGAAGGCATTAATGAAAACTTCGATGAAGACATCGAAGAAAACCCTAATGAAAACATTGGCGAGGACGCTTATTTTCTTGTGGTGAACGATATTCAGGAAATTAATGAAGATTTTTTTATTCCTATCGACGAGAATGGAGGTGGCGAGGAGATTGACGAAAATTATGTGCCCTCTTCTTTAGTAGATTTGGAAAAGAAAGATTATGATATCACCGATTATCAACAAGAATATATTTCTAGTCGAGATTACTTTTTTAATTTTCTTGATATTAATAATAGTGATCAACCTATTCATCTCATTGGTAATTAATTAAATGTTTTTGACCGATAGAAATTTTGAACTTACTACCTTGACAAGGAACGCTTTTAACTGTGATAGTTCCTCCGAGATCTTTTTCGACAATTTCTTTAGTATTAGCCAAACCGAGTCCAAACCCTTTTTCTTTGGTAGTAAAATTTTTAGCAAAGATTTTTTTAAGGTCTTCTTTGGGAATACCGTGAGCATTATCAGCCACAATTAAACTCAAGCCCCGTTCATTTGAAATAGAGATTGTGATAATTTGTTTTTCTCTATTTTTAACTTCTTCAAAAGCCTCGATTGAATTTGTAATTAAGTTTATCATCATTTGATAAACTTTTAATTTATTGCCGACCACCAAGACATTTCGAGTGTTTTGAGCAATTCTCATTTGAATTTCCTTACTAATTGCTTTGTGTCTGAAAAGAGAAACGACATTAAAAATTACTTTTTGAACATTCACCACTTCAATTTTATTGGGATTTCTCATCGCTTCTCGAATAATTTCTATAAAATTTCTGATATCAGAACTGGTTTTATTTACGGGAATAATTAAGTTTTGCAAATCTTTATTGCCAAAAGTTTCTAAATACAAAGTGAGGCCGTTTATGGGACTGATTAAATCGTGAAGTAATTCGCAAGAAATTTTACCAATTTCTTTTAGGATAATTTCCTCTTCCAGTAAATGATCTGAGTTTTTTATTTTAACAGCCATAAAATTAAATTTATTTTTTGAGGGAGATTTTGTAACCTCGGCCGGGAACATTGTGAATTAATCTTCTATTTTTATCACCAATTTTTTTTCTCAGATTCAAAATGTGTGATTCAATCGTGTTTGAAAAAGGATTAGAATTTATGTCCCAAACATGTTCCATAATAAAGGATCGAGATAAAACTTTGTCTTGATTTTTCATTAAAATTTCTAATAAGGAGAATTCTTTTCGAGTTAAAACCGTTTTCTTATTACTAATTAGGACCTCTTGAGTATTGGTGTTAAGTTTTATCTTGTCTATTTTTAAAATGACGTCCTCAATTTGGTGAGGGCGTCTTAGAAGGGCTTTAATTCTTGCGGTCAGTTCTTCGAACGAGAACGGCTTGGTTAAGTAATCGTCGGCTCCGAGATTTAGGAGCTCAACTTTGATCAAAACATTACTACTCCCGGAAAGCAAAATAATAGGAGTTGAAATTTCAGCTTCTCGAATTTCTTGACAGACCTGTTTGCCCATCTTTTTCGGTAAAGTGTTATCAAGAATGATGAGATCATATTGATTTACTCGAGCCAAATATGAACCCATTTCACCATCTTCAGCCTCATCGACAGCAAAGGCTTGAGATTCTAGTCCCATTCTTAAAACATTTCTTACTGGGCTACTGTCCTCTACTATTAAAATTTTCATCTTTCGATATAATACCTTTTTATTTTTCCAATCGTCAAATTAAAATTAATAAAACTTGTTGGTAAAATTTTAAATTTTTTTTATTTTTTTTAAACCACTTTATTTTTTTCTAAAAATTATAAAGTGTCTTTCAGAGTTAAACTATATTTAAGACCAAATAAAATAATAATTCCTAGCACGAAAAATAAATACTGAATATTTAAAAATATCAATAATAAAGAAGCCAAAACTGGTCCCAGAATATAAGCAATTGGTTGAACGGCTCGATACAAACTCATAATATGAATTTCTTCGCTGTCGATTTTTTTGAAAAGGTGAGTTTCGGTCATAATTTCAATCATACTTGCTCCGATTCGGGTCGCAAATAAAATTATTGCCCAAATCAAAACTGAAGAGCTAGAAATAAAGGCCATCGAAAGAGTTGAGACCGCCGTAATGACAAATCCTAAAGTTAAAATTTCTTTTTCTCCGATTTTTGTATCAGCAATTTTTCCTAAAGGAGCTTGAAAAAGAATAAATGGAAGAAGAGCCAAACCGATAATAATCGCTACTGTTCCTAAACTGAAACCAATTGTTTGATGTAAAAAAATCGGAGTGTAAATGACCATCCAAGAATAAAAAATTCTTAAAATAAAATTCGCCGAGAAAATTTTATAAAGATTTTCATTCTTGTAAATTTCTTTAGCGGAAATCCAAATGTCACTTTTTTTATAAGGGGTGTCTTGAAAATTATAAAAATATTTTCGCGTAATATAAATTACCGGCAAAAGAGTAATGGCTCCAAGAGCATAAATTTTACCGATATGACTCACATCTAAAACAATTAAACCGGCTATTAAAGGTCCGAGAATAAAGGCTAAATTCATCGAAGTCAAAAATAAACCTCGAATTCCTCCTGTCTCTGAATTTTGCGTTAATCTTTCCAGAAAAATGTCTAAATTAAAGAACGCGATACTTTGACAAACAAAAGCAATCACATAAATTCCGACAAAAATTAAACCGATAATATTATTAGTTTTTAAAATTAAATCTAAAGATAAAATTAAATAAGCAATCACTGAAATAATTAAAGTCGTCAAAAAAACTTTATAATTACCAAAGCGAGTTAAAAATCTTCGAATAATAATTAAACCGATTAAAGAAAAAATTGATCCGAGAGTATAAATGTAACCAACATTAGTACTTCCGACAAATTGCTCCAGAAAACTAGAGTTAATGTAAGTGGCTGGAGTTAGAGAAAAAGAGAAAAGAAAAGCTAATAAATAAATTCCAAATTTTGAATTCTCTTTCATAATGAAGGTAATTATAACAGAAAAAATTAATCCTTTTTAGACTCCAGAAATAACTGGAATTACGATCGGTTGTTTGGCCGTTTCTGAAAGAAGAAACTTATTCAATTCTTCTGTTAAAGCTTTTTTAATTTTATCAAACTCGACTTGACCGTTATTTTTCTTAATGTGATTTTCAACGACTCTTTTAACTAAAGAACGACTTTTTCTTAACAGTTCTTGAGATTCTCTCAAATAAACAAAACCTCGAGAAATAATATCCGGTGATTTTTTTAATGTTCCAGTTCGAACGTTGATGTTAACCACCACAACAACGAATCCCGCTTCAGACAATAACTGCCGATCTTCAATCACTACATCTTGAAGGTCACTAATGCTATGACCATCAACGGTGATGATTTCGTTAGGAGCGTTCATTGGTAAACGAACTATTTTTTGTCCTCCATCTTGAATTTCAATAATAGCGCCGTTATCAGGCACGATGATATTTTCTTTGGGCACTCCTAGAGACTCAACTAATTCTTCGTGTAGTCTTAACATATAATGATTTCCGTGCAAAGGAACAAAAAATTTGTAGGGAATTTGATTATGAATCCACTTTAATTCATCTCGATTACCATGTCCTGAAGCATGAACATCAGAGTCAAGATAAGTAATGACTTTGGCCTCAGAGCGATACAAACGATCCTTCAAATTAACCACAGAAGAGTGATTGGTCGGAATAATTGAAGAAGAAAGTAAAATAGTGTCTTCTTTTCGCAGAGTAATATATTTATGACTTTTGTTAACCATTCTCATCAAAGAAGCAAATTCTTCGCCTTGAGAACCAGTCGCCAACACTACCACTTTATCTGGTGGCAAGGTTTCAATTTCGGAAATTGGAATTAAATTATCGGTTTTAATTAAATCCAAATATTTTACAATTTCTAAATTGGCTTTCATACTTCGACCATCAATAACCACTTTTTTTCCGTATTTATTAGCTAACTCGATAATCGCGATAATTCTTTCAACCTGAGAGGCAAAAGTTCCGATAATTAAACGACCCGTCACGTCTTTGATGATTTTTTCAATATTTTCTACCACAACATTTTCCGAGATTGAAAAACCATGTTTTTCAACAGAAGTAGAGTCTAAAGTTAAAATCAAAACTTTTCGATCTTTAAATCTTTTATAATGTTCAACTTCTTCTTCGGTCGGAATTCCTTCTTTGTTATCAACTCTTACGTCTTCAATAAAGACAATATCACCATGTTTAGTGTTGATAATTAATCCCATAGAATCAGGAATAGTGTGAGAAATGGGGAAAGTTTCAACTCGAATTTCTCCAGCGACCACAGTCTCATCTCCGTCCAAGATCTTTAGATTTAATTTTGGTAAATGGGGAAATTCTTCTAATTTTTTCTGAACCATCAAAGCTCCGAATTGACGAGCATACATCGGAGGATTGCCGATTTTTTCCATGATATAAGGAATTCCGCCAATGTGATCAAGGTGACCATGAGTAATAAAAATTCCTTTAATTTTTTCTTTTCTTTCTTCTAAATATTTTGTATTTGGTAAAATATAATCAATTCCAGGAGTGGCTGGGCTAGTGAATTGAAAACCAGCATCGATGACGATAATATCATCTCCGATTTCAATAGCTGTCATATTCTTTCCTACTTCCTCGACTCCTCCTAGGGGAATGATTCGAATATTATCTCCCACCGGAGGAATTGGTAAGTCTTTCATTTTGATTTTACCAGCGTCTTGATTTTGTCGAGTTTGTCGAATAGTACTTCTTAAAGAAGGTAGGCGAGAAACTTTTCGCCGAGAAGAGGGAACTCTTTGATTTTTCGATTCGTCGAGAGGTTTGCTGGCAAATCTTTTGGAAGAATTAAAACCAGAAGGTCTTCTCTTTTTGAAATTACTAGAAGTTCCTATTTTTTTCTCGGAACTTGTTTTAGTTTTTAAATTTGGTGAATGATGTGTATTGAATTTTTCCATTTTTCTTTTTTTATTTTTTTTATTTTTTAA
>CAZTQC010000009.1:0-11604 GCA_964615685.1 uncultured Candidatus Saccharibacteria bacterium | reverse complement strand
TCAACAAAAGATCTTTTGACAATAGTGTTATGTGAAGAGGTGTTAAAAATAATACCAATCTCTTTAGGAGAATCTTCTTTCACTAAACCGGAATGAAATCGAAAGAACCTTTCTTCTTCATTTTGGCCTTCAATAATACCAGTTATTTTGATGTTTTTTTCTTCTTCCGGTTTTAGAGAATCGAAAATCCAAATATTATTGCTGACAGTTGGTTTAATGCTCGAATTTTCATATGTAAAACCAAACGGATAATTAGCTTCGATAATCACATCCTTTAATTCTTTAGAAGAATTTGAATTAATTTTAAGGTCTAATTCAATTTGTTGTCCAGAAGATATTTCCTTCAAACCTTCAACAGTCAAACGAACAGGTGAAGCATTCAACTTAATAGAAAAATCTTTTTTCTTCTGAAAGATCGCATTTGAATCAGGGATTTGATATTCAATCGATAATTGAATATCTTTGGTGGAATTTTCTTCTCCAAATAAAACTGAATTTACGGTTTTTCTCACCACTGCACCAACAGGAATTTCTCCTAAACTTTCTCGAGCTCTTTTTAAATCAGTCATCAAGTCCCCCACCTCTTTAGTTCCTTCAGGAAATTCCATAACTAAATCAACTAATTCCATCGGAACGGAATTATTGTTTTGCACAATAATATCCAAAGATAATTTTTCTCCTCCTCCAATTGAAACTGGGCCGATAATATTAACCGCCACATTTTCTCCGGCTTCAATTCGAGAATCTCTAAAGAAAATAAAACTAGCATAAGAAATTGATCCAACAAAAAATACAATTGCTAAAGAAAGTAGAGTTAAATAAATCAACGAAACTTTTAATTTAAATTTCTTAAACCAAGGGGTTTTCTCTTTCTCTTTTCTCTCCCAATTCTTTTTAAGATTATATTCTTTGGGGGGTAATTTAAAATCGTTTTCCTTTCTTTGATAATTATGAGAATAAAGTTCTTTTTGAATTTCTTCTAATTTGCTTTTATTTGGATCCATGATCAAAAATTATAACATTAAAGATGACTTTCTTTAATGGCTAAATTAATAACTTGTAGACATTTTTTTTGGTCTTTTTCAAAATCTAAAAAAGATTCTGAATTCAAATCTTCCTCTAAATATTTTTGTAAATCAAGATTTTCTCCAACATAACCCAATTGATATAGAATTTTTAAAACTGAGACGAGCTCAACATAGATTAAAATCTTTTTTTCTGTCGAAATTATCTCCATAAAAGAGGTGGTTTTTTTGATGATTTCAAAAATTTCGGAGTGAGGCTCTTCTTCTGGAATTAATCTAAAAATTAATCCAAATATTTTAGCCAGAACTTCTATTTTTTCTTTTTCTAAAAGATAATACAAATTTTTAACAATTTTAGCGTTGGTTAATTTCCAACCTTGTTTACTCGAAATCATTGCCACTTCAGAAAAAGAAAAGTCTTGAATAAGCGGTTGGAGTTTGGACTGAACTTTTCTGATGCCCTGGGCAGTTATTTTAATAACTCCAAAATCTTCAGTCAACAAAATCAGAGTTTTGTTGCTTTCGCCAAAAACAAAACTTCGTAAAACAAAACATTGAGTCTGATAAACACTGCTCATATTTTAAATTTCAATCGCAATAGTAAATTTATGATTCGAGAAAGATAATTCTTCGCCAGAATTTTCGGCAAATTTAATATCAATGGCATTAACCACTTCCTTAATTTCTCTAGTGAATTTATCAATGATTCTCTGAGAAGATTTTTCAGCATTAATGATTAATTTAATTTTATCCTCGGGATTTAATTTCATCTTCTTTCGCATCGATTGAATAAATCTTATAACTTCCCTAGAAGCCCCTTCGTCTTTCAATTCTTCACTTAAATGAGTGTCTAGGCGAACTTCAGAATCTTTTAAAGTATCGTCGCCGCAAATTTCTTTAACATTCACTTCCTCTTTTAGAATATTAAGGAAATCTTCTGATTTTTCAGAAACCTCTTTTGAAACAAATAATTTTTGTAAAGGTTGACGCACTCGAATTTCTTCTTTGTCTCGAGCCTCAAGAGCAAATCCGACAATTTCTCGAATTAATTGCATATCAACAATAATTTTATTATCAGCTTTCTTTAGGTCCGGCCAATCCAAAAGATGAACGCTCTTATCAGGATTTTGTAAATTTAATCCTAAAATTCTTTGATAAATTTCTTCTGCTAAAAAGGGCATAAACGGTGCTAATATTTTTACGGTGTTTAAAAGAACATAGGTTAAAGTTTTAGTAGCAATATTCTTATCGATTTCTTCTCCTGATTTAAATCGTTCTCGAGAACGACGTAAATACCAAGTTGATAAATCGTCAACAAAATCCAGTAGTGGTCTTGAGGCTCTGTCTAATTCATATTTTTCCATACTATAAGTGACCGTCTCCCAAGTTTCCGATAAACGAACTAAAATCCATTCATCTAAAATATTATTTGTAATTGGTCGAATATCGCTTTCTAAATGATCATTCACCGCATACATTTCGTAAAAAGAAACAACATTTAACAATCGATTAGAGATTTTTTTAATCACTTCATCCACTCCTTTTTCTGAAAAATTTAAAGGTTCTGAACGAATAACAGGAGACGAAATCATATAATATCTCAAAGCATCCATTCCAAATTTATCAATAATATAATTAACTGATGGGTAATTTTTAAGTCTTTTGGACATCTTGGAACCGTCTTCGGCTAAAATCATTCCGTTCACCACCACATTTTTATAAGGAGCTTTACCGAACAAGCCAACACTCAAAGCTAATAAGGTATAAAACCATCCTCGAGTTTGATCTAATCCTTCAATAATAAAATCCGCTGGGAATTTTTTTGATTTTTTAAATAAAGAGCTTGTTGGATCAAAATTTTCTTTTTGAAAAGGATAATGATTACTAGCAAATGGTACAGAACCGGAATCAAACCAGGTGTCAAAAACATCCGGAACTCTTCTCATCTCTTTTCCGTTTTGAGTAAAGACGATTTCATCAATGTAGGGGCGATGAAAGTCTAAAATAAAATCATCATCATGAGGAATTGGAGCAAAATCCAAATCTTCAATTTTACCAACTTCAATAAAAGAAGAATCTTTTTTTAATTCTGTAGCCTGAGAATTGTTCAATCCTAAACACAAAGACTTTAGCATCCAAATTGGATAATCATGACTAATGATTAAAATCTTTTTATTTTGATATTTTTGATCAATCTCATAAATAAAATCCCCCACTCTTTTTCTAACATCAGACAAATTTTCCCCACCTTCTGGAGCTCGCTGAAATTTTTCTAAATCTTGACCGTTAAATAACTTATGATATTCAAGATCACCCTTTCCATTTAACAAACCAGTTTGAACTTCTTTTAATCTTGAATCTTCGATTAATTGCTCTTCTTTTAAATCACAAATTTCAGCCACTAATTTAGCGGTGTCTTGAGTTCGTATTAAAGGAGAGTAAAAAATTAGGTCTAGACCTTCTTCTTTTAAGGTGAGAGCTCTTTTTTTCACATCAGAAATTCCATTATCAGTTAAGTAGCTCGGAGCAATCTCATTGTCGGCACTTAAAAATCTTTTCACATTATGGTCAGCTTCTCCGTGGCGCATAATAAAATATTGGTTGGTACTTTTAGTTTTTTGACGAATCTCTTCTAAAGATCCTAAAACCTCGGTTTCTTTTTTATCCTCAGAACGCCAAATTGGAATCGGAGTTCCCCAAAACCTAGACCTGGAGATACCCCAATCTTTAATATTCAGAAGCCAATTACCAAATCGTTTCTCTCCGACATAACTAGGAACCCAATTTACTTTTTGATTATTTTTGATCATCTGATCGGCATAATCAGTCACTTTCACAAACCAAGATGACATTGCGTAATTCAAAAGTGGAGCATCTGTTCTCGGACAATGAGGATAAGAGTGAACGAATTTTTCCTTTTCAAACAACAAACCTTTTTGAGCTAAATATTTCATAACTTCAATATCAGTCTCTTGATGAGCGTTAGGATTTTCTTTAGTTGATTTTGGCTTAGCTTGTTTACCAGCAAAATCTGTTACTTCTTCTTTAATTGTTCCATTAATATTTACATGTTGAACAAAAGGCAGCTTATTTTCTTTTCCCAGAATAAGATCGTCTTCTCCGAAAGCTGGAGCAATGTGAACAATTCCCGTACCATCTTCAGTTGTCACAAAGTTCGCATCGTAAATTTTCCAACCATTTTCTCGATTTTCCAGATTTTCTTGCTTGGAATAATAATCAAAAAGAGGCTCATAAGATTTACCGATTAAATCTTGACCTTTAATTTCTGCAACAATTTTGTATTCTTTATCTTTAAAAGTTTTTTCCACTAAACTTTTTGCCACGATAAAAAACTTTTTTCCTTTATTCAAAAAATCATATTCGACCTTAACATAATCGATATTTGCTCCTACGGCTAAAGCTACATTCCCCGGCAAAGTCCAAGGAGTTGTTGTCCAAGCAATTAAAGAAGTTTCTTTTTCTTCTGTTAATTTAAAAATAATATAAACAGAAATATCAGTGATGTCTTTATAGGCCTGACCAACCTCAAAATTTGAAAGAGGGGTTTCTAATAATGGAGAAATATGAATTGATCTAAAATCTTCATAAATAAGTCCCTTTTAAAAAAGGTTTTTAAAAGCCCAGAGAACCGATTCAGAATAATTTGAATCCATTGTGGTGTAAGAATTTTCCATATCCACCCAACGTCCAGTCCTTGGAATAATCTTTTTCCATTCTGAGTCATAGCGCAAGACGCTGTTTTTAGCCGCTAAATTAAATTTTTTAACGCCAAATTTTTCAATATCTTCTTTTGTTTTTAAACCTTCTTCCTCCTGAACTAAATTTTCTATTGGCAAACCATGACAATCCCAACCCCATTGCCTTTCAACATGATACCCTCTCATGGTTTGATAACGAGAAATGGCGTCCTTAACGACTCCAACTAAAATGTGGCCGTAATGTGGCAAACCAGTAGCAAAAGGAGGGCCATCATAAAAAATGTAGTCTCCTTTAGGGGAGTCTTTCTCTAAACTTTTTTTAAAAAAATTATAATCTTCCCAAAATTTTAAAATCTTCTCCTCTGATTTAGCAATCTCACTTTTTTCTACTTCTAAAGTTTCAAAATCGTTTTGACCGGTCAAATCAGAACCGTTCTCAGACGAAAGCTTCGCCTGTTCATTTTCTTTTTTCATAGAAAGATATTATCACTTTTAGGCTTTTTTTAAAAGTCCAAAAGAAAATCACATTTTTTCAGGAACCTTGATACCACTCACTCGTAAAGCGTTGGCCAGAACAATCATTACGGCTTTAGTAATAGCCAATTTGTAACCTTCGGAATTTGAACCGTCTAAAATTTGTTCTCTTCCATAAAAACTATTAAATTCACTAGCAACCTCTGTGGCATAAGTAATAATGTGCTGAGGGCCCATTTCTTCTAAAGCTTTTTCAATAACATCTGGAAAAGTGTATAGTATTTTTTCAAGTTTGATAGTTTCCCAATTTTCTAAAACTTTTTTCTCATCAGGAAATTTATTTTGAGTTCGGGCTTTTTCAATAATAGATCTAGCTCGAATGTATGAATATTGAATATATGGTCCAGAATCACCTTCAAAAGAAATGGCTTTTTCTTTATCGAAAATAATATTTCTGCCCGGAGCTTGCTTCAGAATAGAATATTTTAATGCAGCGATTGAAACATCGTTTTTGATTTCCTCTTTTAGCTCTTCATCAATATCTCGACCCGAAAGTTTTTCAGAAACTGTTTGTTCTAAATCATTTAATAAAGACTCTCCAGTAATAATATTGCCTGTCCGAGAAGATATTTTTTTATCAGTAAATTGCATTAAACCGTGAGTAATATTGAGAGTTTTTTCAGAAATTTTAGGTAAGGCCTTAGAGAAAACAGCCAGCATCACTTTAAAATATTCTTTTTGTTCATTACCAGTCACCACAATTGATTTATCAAAATCTCCTAATTTCTCTTTTCTTAAAGCCAAACCCAAATCTTTACTTTCATAAGTAGGAAGACCTTGGCTATTAATAAAAACTCGAGTGTGTAAACCATCTTGTTCCCCACGATAAATAATAGCCCCTTCGCTTTCTTCGAAAACTTTACCAACATTTTCTCGAACAAACTTTTCTCCAATTTCAAAAACACTACTCTCAAAAATAAAATGATCAAAAGTGGTTCCTAATTTAGCGTAAATTTCATCAAAATGTTTTAAACTCCATTTTTTACCAATTTCATAATATTGTTCAAGTTCGGGATCGGTGTTTTTCTTTTCATCATAAAATTCATAAACTTTTTTATTTATTTCCTGAATTTCTTTTTTACTTTCTTCGTCTTTTTCATATTTCTCCGAACCTAACACATAGGCTTGACCTAAAAATTTCATCTTTACAGATAAGCTATCTTCTTCTTTAGGAAAGGAAGTGGCATTATATAAAATTCCCCACAAGGCCTTAGCGACATGCATCCCTACATCACCTTGATAACAAACCCGAGTAACCTTTGCTCCACTCCAGCTCAAAAGTCTCGCAAATGATTCACCAATCACATTAGACATAATGTGTCCAATGTGAAATTGTTTAAAAGGATTTGGATCTGTAAAGTCAATAATAATTCTTTGACCAGCTAATTTTTTATTTTTTCCAAACTCTTGCTCTGTATCAAGAATTTCCGAAAGACTTTTTTTAAAAAAGGTTGGACTCAATTTAAAATTAATAAAACCAGATTCAGTCATCGAGACTTCTGTAATATCTTCTGGTAAATCTTTAGTCATTTTTTCTACTAAAAGCTTGGCGATTTGAGATGGTTTATTACCAATTTTTTTAGCTAAAATAAAAGCCACATTGGTGGCATAATCACCATGAGAAAGATCTTTGGGGTGTTCTACAATAAATTCAACATCAGAAAAATCTGTTCCTTGTAAAGAATTTTGAATTAAGTTATTAATTTTGTGGGAGAAATTACTCATTTTTTTTATTTGTTCCTGTACTACCAAAACGTCCTGCCCCTCTTATTGAATCGGCTAATTCCGAAACTTCTTCAAGTTCAGCAATGATCACAGGATAGATAATTAACTGAGCAATTTTATCTCCTTTTTCTACTCGGTGATTTTCTTTTCCTAAATTAATTAAATTAACATTATATTCACCACGATAACCAGCATCAAAAACACCGCCCATTGTATGCAAACCAAATTTATTCGGAGGCCCACCCTTATCTTTGACGATCGCGGCGTATCCCTCTTCAAATTCTAGAGCAAAACCAAGATCAAAAATTTTTCTCTCCCCAACTTTTAAGTCGTAATCTTCTAGAGAATACAAATCAAGACCGACATCTCCAGGGTGAGCATATTTAGGCATCACTGCTTCAGAATTTAATTTTTTAAATTTAATTTTCATAACACTTTTTCGGAAAATTATTTTTTCTTCAAAATTTTATCAATTTTCTCTACAATTTTTATAAAATCTTTTTCAACTAATCCTCGAGTGGTTTCGGCGGCTGTCCCGATTCTTAAACCAGAAGGATCAAATGGAGATCTTTTATCATAAGGAATTGTATTTTTATTGACGATAATATTAGATTTTTCCAATCTCGCTTCAGCTTCCTTACCAGTTAAACCTTTTCCATCCATCCAAACATCTACTAAAACCAAATGGCTATCAGTACCACCAGAAATCACTCTCCAACCTTTTTGAGTTAATTCCTCAGCTACAACTTTAGCATTTTTTTTGACTTGTTGAGCATATTTTTTAAAGGCAGGAGATTGAGCTTCTTTTAAAGCTACTGCCACGGCCGCGATTTGGTTTTCGTGAGGTCCACCTTGTAGTCCTGGAAAAACAGCTTTGTTAATCTTTTTACCTAATTCACGGGAATCGACTTTGGAAAAAATTAAGGCGCTACGTGGTCCTCGTAAAGTTTTATGAGTAGTGGTGGTCACGATATCAGCGTATTTAAAAGGAGTTGGATATTCCCCACCGGCTACTAATCCGGCCAAATGAGACATGTCAACCATCAGAAGGGCTCCGGAAGCATCGGCAATCTCTCTAAATTTTTTCCAATTTATTTCCCGAGGATAAGCTGTGTAGCCAGCAACAATAATATTTGGTTTTTTAGTTTGAGCTTTTTTTTGTAAAACATCATAATCGATCTTCTCTGTTTTTTTATCGACTCCGTAAGGAATTTGTCTCCAAAAAATACCAGTGGCCGAAACTTTATGACCATGAGTCAGATGGCCTCCTTGGTCCAAACTCATTCCCATGATTTTTCCACCTTTAGGAACAAGAGCTAAATAAACGGCTAAATTGGCCGGAGAACCAGATAAAGGTTGAACATTGACTTGCCATTTTTGAGGAGATAAAGAAAAAGTTTGCAAAGCGCGCTCTTGGCATAGTAATTCCACCTCATCAATGACAGCGTTTCCGCCGTAATACCTTTTACTTGGATATCCTTCTGCATATTTATTGCCTAAAACCGAGCCGGCAGCTTCCAAAACATCTTCGGAAACAAAATTTTCTGAAGCAATGAGATTTATAACTTTTTTTTGGCGCAATTCTTCTTTTTTAATTAATTTTTCAATTTGCTTATCTTTCATAATATTATAATTATGCGTCAGAGAGTATTTTTTGCAACATTGACGCTCTTTGCAATAAATAAGATAATTAAATAATTATAAATCATAACTCACTCAAAATCATGAGCATCCCCTATAAAAAATATGAAGATAGAATTCCAGATACTCAATATCATAATCTTTTAAAAAAGATCCAAGATGAAGGGATTAATAAAATACCGATACATGATCGACTAGAAGAAAATAAGGATTTACCAGAAAAAGGCTCTCGGGAAATAACTGGGGCAATGCTTTCTTATGATATGACAAATGGCTTTCCGGTTTTGACAGAGAGAAATTTAAGAAAACCTTTTTCCGGAGCAATTGGTGAATTAATCGCTTTTTTAAACGGAGCCACAACTTTAGAAGATTTAGAGAAATATGATTGTCCAAAAATGTGGTGGGAAAAATGGGTAACAAAAGAGAAGTGTGGTCTTTGGGGATTAAAAGAACATGATTTAGGGCAAGGGTCATACGGTGGATCATTGGCAAAATTTCATACTCTTGAAGGTTCGTCTTTTAATCAAGTCACCGCGGTTTTAAATCAGATGAAAGAAATGCCCTTTCTACGAACTCATGTTATGACAACTTGGAATCCCCCCTACTCCTTAGGAGATCCTAAACAAGGAATACCTCGACAAGTGGTTGTCGCTCCGTGCCATGGAAATTTTATTCACTTTGTTTTGTTTGATGATCAAAAAGAAATTCAAATGACTCACACTCAAAGATCGGCCGATGTTCCGGTGGGATTGCAATTCAATATTATAGAGTGGGCGGCTCTTGGTATGATGGTTGCTCATTTATTAGATTACAAGTTTACAAAATATACTCACTTTTTATCAAATCCACATTATTATGGTGTGCAAAAAGAATCTGTAAATGAAATTTTATTAAGAAGCCCTCGTAAATTTCCAACGGTTACTCTAAAACCAGATAGAAAGATTGAGAAACTTGAGGATTTTCGACCGGCGGACTTTATTCTAGAGGATGATTATGATCCTCATCCTTGGATTTCTATTCCGACTCCTATTTAAAATTGAAAGGCTTTTAATCACGAATAATCAATCAGATGAAAGAAAAATTTGTAAATTTAAAAAATGCGAGAGAGAAAGAACAATTGGTAATTATGGAAAAAATTACCGAAGACAAAGTTTGTCCTTTCTGTGAAGATCAATTAAAAAATTATCATCCAAAACCGATTCTTTTTAAAACCGCAAATTGGATTGTAACAGAAAATGCTTGGCCTTATCCGATGACTCAAAATCATTTTCTTTTAATTTATCGAAAACATATTGTTCATACTAAAAATATTTCTGCGGAAGGATGGTCAGAGATTGGAAAAATTATAAAAAAATTAGAAAAAAATAATAATTTGAATTATGGAACTTTATTAATGAGATTTGGAGAAACTTCTAAAACTGGGGCTTCGGTGACACATGTTCATCTTCAATTAGTTCAATCTGATCCGAATAATGAGAATTATGACCATGCGGTCGGAATTTTAACTAGAATTGGATAAAAAAATAACCCTCAACCAACATATATTGGTCGAGGGTTAAAACTCAATTAAACGAATCGAGGAATTAGTCAATGAAGCACACTTTCGCTTACTTACCCACTTTTATAACTTCAACATCGATGTTTTTTAAAATATCTTTAGCGTCAGATAAAGAGTAGCCATCTTGAAAATAAACTTTTGAAAAACCAGCCTCTGCGATTAATTTAGCGCAAGTCGGACAAGGAAATGTTGTGATGTAAATTTCAGCGCCTTCTAAAGAAACTCCTTTTTTAGCACATTGGGCAATTAGCGAAGCTTCAGCGTGAATTTCCGCGCACAACTCATGAGATTCCCCAGCATCGAAACACATTCTCAAGTCACCATAAACATCTTTATTTTGCTGAGTTGGCATTGTTCGATTAAAACTTTCAGCAAGTATTTTTCCGTTTTTAATCGCTAAAGCTCCAACCTGTCGCCACCAATTCGCACTTTTTTGAGCAAGCTCGGAAGTTTTTTTGATCATTTTTTGGTGAAACTCATCTTCTGTAATTTGCTGATCCCCCAACATTTCCAATTCTTGAGTGGAGATTGGTTTGTTCCATCTTAAAAAAATATCCTCAAAATCCACCTTGTTATTATTTAAATATTTTTCGGCGAACCATTCAGAAACATCTTCTTTGGGCATGACAATCTTTTGATTTTCTAATTCAAATAAGTTTTCTTCTTCTAAGATTTTTACTTTTTTAACTAATTCACTTTTAGAGATAAAATCAGCAATTAATTTTTGATCGACTCGCCGTAAATCTCGATGTAAATTTTTGTGATGTTCCCAATTTTTTAAAATACTTTCCCCCAAAATATATAAAGTGTTTGGATATTTTTTGAATAAATCTAAATATCCCACATGAATTGCTGGAACTAAAGCAATTAAAACTTTATTTTCATCTTTTAAATCCATTTAAAAATTTATTAATTAATTGATTAATTTCATTAGCTAAATCCTCAGCTCCTTCGATGGCTAAATTTCTAATTCGAGCAGAGGTAGTCGTAACCGCCTGATGTTTCAGATCAACAATTTTGCCACAGATTGGTGAGTAATCTTTTTTCATTTTATCCGAAAAATCTTTCGTGGTTTTAGAAACAACAAAAACATCTGGTTCGACGGCTCGAACCAGATCACCGATATCTTGTTTAGTATGTCGAACTGTAATAATGTCTACATGACGAAGATGAGAAATCATTCTCACCCTTTCGCTTTCAGGAACAATTGGTCGACGAGGACCTTTTCTTTGTTTAGTTAATTCATCAGAATCAACTCCAACAATTAAAATATCCCCCATCCTTTTAGCCGTCTCTAAATATGTAGCATGTCCTTCATGAATCAAATCCCAAACACCTTGAGTTAAAACTATTTTGTATCCGGCTTCTTTTAAACTTTTAACAATCTTTTTTAAATATGTTA
>CAZTQC010000008.1:0-12395 GCA_964615685.1 uncultured Candidatus Saccharibacteria bacterium | reverse complement strand
TAGCAACAATGTGGGCGGCTCCTGTTCTGACTTTTGCTCAGGCCAACAAAGGAATAAAAGGAATTTTTACTTTGATCGGTGACCTTATTGCGAGTCTTATTCCTTTAGTTATTGCTTTGGGAGTTCTGTATTTTTTGTGGGGAGTTTTGAGTTATATTAAAGCAAGTGATGCAGACAAACAATCAGAAGCTCGAATGACGATGCTTAACGGAATTATAGTTTTATTCGTAATGGTTTCAATTTGGGGTTTGGTAGCTATTTTAGGTGATACTCTAAATTTATCAAATGAGGTTCCAAATGTTCCGGGTATTCCAGGTTTTAAAAATTATTAGAAAAATAAATGACTTTAGATAATTTTATTTCTAATTTAGTGATTGTTATTGTTAATCCGCTGATTAATTTGTTATTTGCGGCGGCTCTCGCTTATTTTATTTGGGGAGTGGTTGTTTACATTAGAAAGGCGGATAGTCCAACTGACAGAGAAACTGGTGCAAATCATATTATGTGGGGAATCATTGGTCTATTGATTATGGTTTCAGTTTATTCTATTCTCAGAATTGCACTAAGTACTGTCTTTCTTTAGGTTGATTAGGAGAAAATTAAATAAAAAGTCGAGAAAAAATAAAAAACGGCGATTGTGTATAAAACATAATCGCCGTTTGGTTTGAAGAAAATTTTTAATTAAGTTTTAATTAATTAAAAATTCTTTCGAAACTAAACTCAACAGAGACATTACTCTCTATTGGGTTGTGAACGAGAAGATAAACGAACTTTCTGTAGTCTTCTCTTGGGACTACGATGTGTTCTGTACCAGTGCTTGTTTGAATTGTGTAAGAATAGCCATCCAAGCGATCTTCTTTTTTGATCGCTTTCGGACTCGTCTTACCTTCAGCGTCGTAAAGGACAGACAAATAAGCACATCCTTGTTGAACCTCCCATTGAAAACCAGTCTGAAAGGTTGCTATTTTAGCGGTAGCTCCCGGACTAATAATTACAATCATTCGATCAATATTCCGGTTCACCTCCACATATCTGTTAGCCGGAACCTCGATGATCTCAATTTCACCGCCAACAGTTCTTTTTTGAGCCTCTCTCTGAGCCTCCCTTTGGGCTTGAATATTTTTTAAATCTCTTTCTCTTTCAGCCGCTTTCATGGCCCGTTCAATTCTTTTTTCTCTGAAATTATCAACAATTTCAGAGAAATTTTGGAAAACTATTGTTAAAATAGTTCCGAAAAGCATAATTATAATCGTAGCAATCAACCATTTCTGGGGTTTAGTCATTTTTTTCATTTATTCCCCCCCCCGAAGGTTTTTGGGACATATTTTTCAAAAGGCCAGCGATCAACGCGCTTCCGCTCTCGCCCTCAATAACAATTTTGTTTACTTTTCCAGCATTTATCATAACCGCTTGTAGAGAATCTCTTATTAGATTAAGAGCCTGCTCTTTTTCTTTTGAGTCGTTGCTTTCTCGGAGTTCTTTCACTGTTTTTAAAAGCCCCAATTCCTTGATCAATTCATTAGCGGCGTCAGCGTAATGTTTGTTGACCCTGATCTGTTCCATTGCCTTCTGAGTAGCTTCTTCCAGATTAATATCCTCGATGATGATAGAAGAGATCTGGTGACCAACTTCTTTTTCCTCATCGCTTTTTCCTTGGAAGAATGCCTTCCATTTTTTCTCGATTTCTGCTTTTGGATTTTCGCTTAAATTCAATTCTTCAGAAGTCCTTTTGTCGTCCCATTTGTTTTTTAGGAGTTCCGAAATAGAATATTGAGGAATTGTTTCTCTTATAAAAGAAGAAACGAGGCTAGTGAATTTTTGCTTAATGAAGTTTTCTCTCTCGGCTTCAATTTCAGAAATTTCGATCACCCTTTGTAATTCTGAAGGTATCACTCTGAAAGTATATACCATTTTAATATCAAGGGGTCCATCAGCACATTCGCCTTGATATTTAAATTTTTCGATAAATCCTCGATTTACATCGACAGGATCTCCAAAAAGATTTTCCCAAGGAAATAATATTGCCCACCCGGGATTCAAAAACTTGAACAAGCTGTGTCCTGATTCTGTTTTTCCGTTTAAGATTTTACCAAAGATCATCGCCTGAACGGCTGCGTGTTTATCACCAGGAATGGTAACAACCTTGTTCCATGCTAAATACAAATACAGGACGCCCCAAAATAGAGCAAATAGCAAACCAAGGGTTTTTGTGAAAGTGTTGACTGTTCCCGACACAAAGATAACCCAACTGAAACCGGCGCAGGAAAGTCCTGCCATCAACAGAAGGTGGAAAAACCATCTTCTTGTTTTCCCAGCTAAATTTTTTGTACTCATTTTTTATCTTCTCCTTTTCAAAGTACTCTCCGAAATTCAAAATATCCTTGTTTTTAAGAATATCCTTTTTACCTCTCTTTTATGATTATATCACATTATATTGTGTTTTGTCAACAGGATGAATGTGGTGTCTATAAATAAGATTAAAAATAAAAGATTAACTCCAGAGAGAGTTATTTGTCTGTAAAAAACAAAAAAGAAATTTTGGTGCGTGAGAGAGGACTTGAACCTCCACGAGTTTAACCTCACTGGTTCCTAAGACCAGCGCGTCTACCAATTCCGCCACTCACGCAATAACCGTATTTTCGCTTAAAATGAAAAATTTTGCAAGGATTTTTTAAAAACCTTGTGATTAGTAATCATCTTTGTTAATCTTTTAATAATCCTTATTTGAGACCGCCCATAGCTCAGCCGGTAGAGCAGTCGCCTCTTAAGCGAACGGTCGCAGGTCCGAGTCCTGCTGGGCGGACACTTCTTTTTTAGAGTTTTTATTTGTGTGAATTTAATTGTGCCCGGGGCGGGGGTCGAACCCGCATCCCAGAGGGACACGATTTTAAGTCGTGCGCGTATACCAGTTCCGCCACCCGGGCTTAATATTTTTGTCTACAAAAATCTATTGATTTTTTGCAGGAGGCACGGGCGGGAATCGAACCCGCGCATGGAGGTTTTGCAAACCACAGCGTTTCCACTTCGCCACCGTGCCTAATTAAAGAATTTCATCTATTCGCTGTCGAGATTTTTCCCCTAAATCAATTTGAAAATCAAATTGAGGAATTCTACTAAGACGAGTTTTTCTTTTGATGAATTCTTTAAAGTTTTTTCTTTGTCTTTTCAAAAAATCTATTCCAGCCTCTTCTTTATGCTCTGGGAAAACTGTAACAAAAATTGTTGATTTTTGGAAGTCCTTACTCACAGCCACATCAGTGACAGTAATCATTGATTGGTAATTCGATTCTGATTGAATAAATTCACTCGCTACCCGCCAAATAATCTCTTTGAATTTGTTTTCTTTCTGATTCATAATTATTTCTTCACGATTTCAAATGTTTCAAGTTCATCTCCCGCCAAAATTTCCATTTTGGTATCAATTGACGAACCAAATTCAACCCCTTCCGAAATTTCTTCGGAAATACTTTTTTGTTGCTGAAGGCCCTTAATGACACCTTGGCCAATCTCCTCATTTCGACGCAGAATTTTGATTCGATTACCAGTTCGAATCACACCCTCTTTGACTTTACCACCAATTACTTGGTGATTTTTGGTTTTATTGAAAACTTTTAGAACTTTAGCCAGTCCTTTTCTTTCCTCGGTCTCCACTCTTGGTCGAAATTCCTCGATCGTTTCTTCTAACCATTGAGTTAATTCATAAATAATATTGAAAGTTTTAATCAGAACGTCTAATCGGTCCTTCATGATAACGGCTTGTTTATGAATACCAACTCCAAAACCAACAATAATACTGTTTTTATTACTACTGGCTTTTTTAATATCAGCTTCACCAATGTCTCCAGTATCAGACTCAATAATTTTAATTTCAGTATTGAGTAAATGTATTTTTTTCAATTCATATTTTATAGCATCAAGCGAACCTTGAGTATCGGCTTTTATGATAAGGGGAACAATAAAATTAGAATTTTGAGAGCAAGTCTCTTTTTCTAGGCCTTCTTTTTTAATTTCATGTTCCGTTGAATATCTCTCGGCCTCTTTTTTAGTCTCGAAAGTTTGAAAATCATAGCCAACTTTTGGAAGCTTATTCCAGCCTCTAATATAAACGGGGGTCGAAAAGCTAGCGGCGTTAATTTGTTTTTTATTTTGATCTTCCATAATTCTAATTGGAGAATAAGCGTCTCCGCAAACAATAAATTGCTTTTGTTTTAAGGTTCCATTTTTAATAATGGTCGTGGCTGAAATACCTTTCTTCTCGTCTTTGTTAACTTCAATGATGACTCCTTCTGCTAAAACATCATGGTTGGCTTTTAGTTCTTCCATTTCGGCAGAAAGTAAAATTAAATCTAGGAGGTCAGCAACATTTTGTCCCGTTTTGGCGGAAATTTCTACTGCCGGAATTTTACCTCCAAATCCTTCTATATAAATTCCGTTTTCAATTAAACTACTTTTAGTTAATTCGGGATTTGCTTTGGGCGAATCAATTTTACTAATAGCGACAATAAAGGGGATATTATCATTTTTTAAATTTTCTAAAGCTTCTAAAGTTTGAGGCATTACTCCATCCTCAGCGGAAACAATTAAAATACCAATGTCAGCCACATTAGAGCCACAACACCGCACACTTTTAAAAGCTTCGTGACCTGGAGTGTCGATAAAAGTAATTTTTTTTAAGTTACCACTAGCATCTTCGTGTTTTACTTCGTAGGCGCCAAGATGCTGGGTGATTTGACCAGCTTCATTTTCAACAATATTACTTTTTCGAATATAGTCTAACAGCGTTGATTTTCCATGATCAATGTGACCCATGATAACCACGACTGGTGGTCTTTCTATTAAATTATTTTTGGAGTAAGTCATAAATGGGTATGTTAAAGCTAAAAAATAGACAAAATGCCTAGAGATTTAAAGACTGCAGGATTCTTGGGCTTTTGTCAATGCCAACTTTTCTTCATCGGTCAGCTTTACCTCTGGTTGAGAGTTAGTAATTTTTTTAGAAAAAATATTTACTCGTTCTCTGGAATGTAAACTTGAAAGAATAACTCCGTCGCCTTTTTCATTAACTAAAGCGGTCGCAAAACTTTTTCCTCCGGACTCTGCTCCTGAAAAAGCATTAAAATTTATATTTTCAACTCCGCAAATTCCTTTCGCTAATCTTTTCTCAACTCGCTCTAAATATTTCTCAAGTTCTTTTCGAAATTTTTCTAACTTTTTTATATCGTTATCCATTTCTCGAAATGAGCTTTCTAAAGACGAACCGTTTTTGCCACGAGTCAATTTTTTAATTTTTAAACTTAATCGAATGTTCCAAATTAAAATAACCCAAATAAAAAAAATCAGAGTCATCAACACATAAAAAATAATTTCACTTGTTAGGAATTCCATATTGTGTAACATTATAAAGCATGAAAGCTTTTTCTAAAAGGGTCTTTTTAGACTACGCCGCCACCACCCCTGTAGATAAGGAGGTTTTTAAGGTGATGAAACCTTATTTTAGCGATAAATTCGCCAATCCAATCGCTTTTTATAAAGAAGGACTAGAGACAGGAAGAGCGATTGATCAAGCCAGGTTAATTGTTGCTAAAATAACTGGAGTTAAAAAAGAGGAGGTAATTTTTGTTTCTTCTGGAACGGAAGCTGATAATTTGGCAATCACCGGAGTTTTAGCCGGTTTAAAAAAGGGGGGGACTTCTTCAAATTTATTTGAATCTTGGAAGGGTATTAAACCCCATATTATTTCTTCCGAAATTGAACATCCAGCGATTCTGGAAACTTGTCATAACGCTCAAGAATCCGAAGAAGCCGAGGTGACTTTTCTAAAAGTGACTGAAAATGGTTTAGTAAATTTATTCGATTTCAGAAAAAGTTTAAAAGAAAATACTTTTTTAGTTTCAGTGATGATGGTTAATAATGAGATTGGAACAATTCAACCAATTAAAGATCTTAGTCGAGAAATAAAAAAATATAAAAATAAAATTGGCCGGAGTCCGCACGAACCACCATATTTACACACCGATGCTAGTCAGGCTCCTTGTTTTTTAAATATTAATTTAGACCGATTAGGAGTCGATTTAATGACTTTGGATGGTTCAAAAATTTATGGGCCAAAAGGTGTCGGTTGTTTAATAAAAAAAAGCTATGTTCCGATGTCCTCGATTTTATTTGGAGGAAGTCAAGAATTTAGTTTGAAACCCGGAACTCATAATGTCCCAAACATTATTGGTTTGGCCAAAGCTTTGGAAATCGCAAATCAGAGAAAAGAAAAAGATAGCCTTGAAATATCGATTCTACAAAAATATTTTATTGAACAAATGCAGAAATGTTTTCCTGGAGCCGTTTTAAATGGTAGTTCTAAAAAAAGAATTCCTAATAATGTGAACTTCTGTTTTCCTTCTTTGAACTCAGAATTTGCGGTGATTCAATTAGATGAAGCAGGAGTTTCTTGTTCGGCTATGTCTGCTTGTAAAAACACAAGTGATAATGCTTCCTCCTATGTCGTAGAGGCTTTAGGAAAAAATTGCGGACAATCTTCTTTGAGATTTAGTTTGGGACGAACGACTCGAAAAAAAGAGATAGATTTTGTTTTAAAAGCTCTAAAAGAAATTATCAATCAAAGTCATTAAAAACTGGAAAAAATATCAATTTTTGATAGAATAAGCTCACAAATATGAATAATTTAAATACTCAGCAAATTATATTATTGGCTTTATTAGTTAGTTTTGTCACTTCAATTGCGACAGGAATTACAACAGTTTCTCTTTTACAACAAGCTCCAGACCCTGTTACTCAAACGATTAATCGAGTTGTCGAAAAAACTATTGAAAGAGTGGTTACTGAACCTAATGAAAACAATGAAAAAACGGTTGAAAAAGAAATTGTCACTGTTGTGGTAAACGAAGAAGATCGGACTATTGAAGCAATTGAAAAAAACTCTGAAAGCTTAGTTCGTATTTATGAAAAAATTGGAGAGTTGAAAAACTTTGTGGCCCTCGGAGTTATTCTTTCTTCAAACGGGGAAATAGTAACTGACGCTTCTTTGATAAAAGAAAGTGGAAAATATTTAGGTGTTTATGGAATAAATGAATTTCCAATTCAAATTTTATCCAAAGCAACCTCTACTCCTTTCATAAAAATGGGAATTGACTCTGAAAAACTTTTAGAAAATTCGTCCCCCAGCTCTTTTGTTGCCGTTAGTTTTGGAGATTCGAATATTAGTAAATTAGGCCAAAGTGTTATTTCTCTATCTGGTGCTCAAGAAAATAAAGTTTCCATTGGAGTTATTACTTCAATTAATAATGATGAAGGAGGGAAAATATTAACTCTCGATACTTCGATTGATGAAAATAATATTTTGCCGGGGAGTGTGATTTTGAATCTAAGTGGAGAAGTGATTGGAATGATTAGTAACGCCAATATTTTAAAATCAAGTTCCTTTATTCCTGCAAACATTGTTAAAGATTTTTTGAGCTCAGCTAATTTATTAGAAATAACAGATTAAATTAAAATACTATGCCACCTTTCAAAAATTTTACATCTAAAGCCAAAGAAGCTATTCGTCAATCTCACGAATTAGCTTTGGAAAGAGGACAAAATCATGTTAATTCTTTGCATCTTCTAACATCTCTTTTGATTCAAGAGGAAAGTTTAGTCATTTCTATTCTTGATAAAATCGGGGTCGATAGTGTTTTGATGTCCGAATTTCTTTTTGATCAAATCGAAACCTCGGAAATTACTCAGACCGTCTCACCATCTTTTCAAATGTATTTAGCTCCGGAATTAGCTCAAATTATCGAGCGATCAAGTCGTCTTGCCGAATCCTTAAAAGATGATTTTGTTTCTGTTGAACATTTATTTTTGGCTCTTTTTGATGTTCCCAGCGAAGTGGTAGAGATTTTGAACAAATTTAAAATTGATAAAGAAGAAGTTGTCAAAGTAATGTCCGAATTAAAATCTACAACAGATTCAAAACAAGCTTTGCCACAAACTTTTAAATCTTTAAAAAAATACACAAACAGCTTAACTAAAAAAGCTCAAGAAAATCAGATTGACCCAGTAATTGGACGTGACCGAGAGACTAATCGATTAATTCAAATTCTTTCCAGAAGAACAAAGAACAATCCTATTTTAATAGGAGAGGCAGGAGTGGGTAAGACCGCTATCGTCGAAGGATTGGCTAGTAGAATTGCTGCTGGTGACGTTCCAGAATCTTTAAAGGATAAAGATTTGGTTTCTCTTGATTTGGGTTCTTTGGTGGCCGGTACAAAATATCGTGGAGAATTTGAGGATCGCTTGAAAAAAATTATCAAGGAAGTGAAAAAAGCTGATGGAAAAATAATTCTTTTTATTGATGAAATTCACACTCTGGCTGGAGCCGGATCTGCGGAAGGTTCTTTAGATGCTTCAAATATGTTAAAACCGGCTCTCGCTCGAGGTGAACTGAAGGTTATCGGGGCCACAACTTTAAAAGAGTATCAAAAATATATTGAAAAAGACGGTGCTTTAACTCGACGTTTTCAACCGATTGTTGTTAATGAACCTTCAATTGAAGATGCGATTGCGATTATGCGAGGCCTAAAAGAGAAATACGAGCTCTATCATGGAGTTAGTATCACCGATGACGCCATTGTGGCTTCAGTTGAATTATCAAGTCGCTATATTTCGGATCGGTTTTTACCCGACAAGGCAGTTGATTTAATTGATGAAGCCGCTTCTTCTTTAAAAATTTCTTTGGATAATATGCCACCAAAGTTAGAAGAGACTTTGAGAAAAATCACTCGTCTGAAGATTGAACAAGAGGCCTTAAAAAACGAAAAAAATAAAACTCCCAAGATTAATTCTCGTTTAAATAAAGTTGTGAATGAAATTGCTAATTTAAAAGAAGGAATTAAAGAGTTAGAGTTAAAGTGGAAAAATGAAAAAGAAACTATTTCTTCTATCAAGGAATTGCGAGAATCTTTAGAAAGATTGAGACAAGATGCTGAAGCGGCAGTAGCAATGGCTGATTTAACGACGGCCGCGGAAATTAAATATGGAGAAATTCCTCAATTAGAAAAGAAACTAAAAACTCAGGAGGCTCGTTTGAAAAAATTACAAAGTTCCCGTCGAATTCTAAAAGAAGATATTGTCGAAGAAGATATCGCCGAAGTTGTTTCTCGATGGACTGGAATTCCCGTCACCAAAATGTTGGAGGAGGAAGCTAAAAAATTAGCTAGAATTGAACAAGAATTAAGGAAAAAAATTATCGGTCAAGATTTGGCGATTAAAAAAATTGCTGACACTATTCGACGATCAAGAGCTGGTATTTCTGATCCGAATCGTCCAATTGGCTCTTTTATCTTTTTAGGTCCAACCGGAGTTGGAAAAACGGAGTTAACAAAAACTTTGGCTGATTTTATGTTCGATGATGAAAAAGCTTTGATTCGAGTTGATATGTCTGAGTTTATGGAAAAACATTCAGTTTCAAAATTGATTGGAGCTCCTCCGGGTTATGTTGGTCACGAAGAATCTGGTTCTTTGACTGAAACTGTTCGACATCGTCCTTACTCAGTGATTTTATTCGATGAAATTGAAAAAGCCCATCCTGAAGTCTTCAATATTTTATTACAAGTTTTAGACAACGGTCGTTTAACGGACGGCAAAGGCCGAACTGTCAATTTTAAAAATACCGTGATTATTATGACTTCGAATATTGGAGTGGAACAAATTCATAAAATGGAAAAAATTGGTTTTATTGATAATGTCACTGAGGCCAAACAATACGAAGAAACTAAAATCAATATTGAAAAAAGTCTCAAAGATTATTTTAGACCAGAATTTCTAAATCGATTAGACGATATTATCATCTTTGATTTGTTAAATGAAAAAGCCATTAAAGAAATTGTCTTGATTCAAATTGAAGAAATTAAAAAAAGATTGGAAGAAAAAAATATTCACATAAAAATTACTTCGGCTGTGATTAACTATTTAGCTATTAAAGGATATGATCCCCATTATGGGGCTAGACCAATTCGTCGAATTATTCAAAATAAAATTCTCAATCCATTGGCTCAGTTATTAATTAATCGTGATTTAAAAGACGGTGGTGTGGTTTCTATAGATGTGAAAAAAGAAAAGTTTGTTTTTGGGGTGAAGGTTGGTAAGGACGGTAAAAATTATCAAGAAGATGATATTTTGGAAGTCGTCGGTGCTTGATTTTTTTGAAAATTGAATAAATAAAAACCCCTCAGATTAATTTTATCTGAGGGGGCAGCTTTCCTTTTTGTAAAGTCACTCAATAATCCGTAAAAACGGATATTAAAAGAGGCTGCGATTTTAAAAATATCGTAGCCCCTCACGCCATCTTCATGACGTGTCTGTAACCTTAGAACTGAATCTGCAGTTTAGCAATGGTTCGGTTGTCATCGCTTTTTCCGTCAACTATTTCATGATCGACGGTTAGCTTTTCAAATAAAAAGATAGAGGAGTCCAACGAAAGGGTTAAGAAGTCATCGGAAAAGTTACTTGTTCCCGCCAGAAAAAAATCTTCAGTGACTTTTTTCTGTAGACGAGTAGAAGATTCCAGCCGGTCCCAGTTGGAATCACTATCGAATGATACCCCCGACCTACCGGTGAGATCGGAAATAACAGTAAATCCGGAACCAAGATTTCCTTGAGCCTGAACGCCGTGAGCGTAACAGGAGAAGGGCATTCTCGGAAACCGGACCGTCTCTAAAGCCGCCGGGGCCGGTAAGGTGTAACCTCCGGCCACAAATAATCGCCCGACATAAAAACTCCAATCGTCACCCGCTCAATAAGACAGGTAGGCTTTCCGAAGCCAGTTTGCTCTGGAGTCATCCAGATCCAAGATTTCGATCTCTATGGCGCTTCCTATTGGAGTTTTTAAAGATTTTACGGCCATTTTTAGCCGTAAAACCCCCCACTGAAACTCTGACTCATCGTCCGGAATTCCAATCCTGTCCGCAGAGGGACAAGTTGAACTTTCCTCCAGGTAATAGAATTGCGTGTAGCCCGAAATCTGGGCTAATAAAAGGGGTTTTTCTCCAGCCTCGAGAATTAAATTCTTTCCCGAGGTGTGGAAACCTGCGGTCACGAGCAAAATTGTGACCGCCACCATTTTTTTAATGTTCATCTTATCTTCCTTCAGGTTCGGACCTTTTGGTCCGAAGTTTGCTAACGTACGAGTTTAAAAGTCTCTTCAACAAGCGCTTCAAATACTCTCTGAGCACCATCCATTGCGATCACCTTCTGCAGAAGCTCGAAAGCTTTAGCAGCCTCATCGTCCCATCCATACTGTCCGTGCTCACCGAAGTCAGCAACAGAAAGATGAACGAATCCAATTAAGTGACACCCGGAACTTTTCTCGTAAAGCCATTCTTCACACGCATCCCAAGTTTTACACTCGTTATACCAGGCGTAGGTTTGCTTTTCTTCTTGAACAAGTGCGAAGCTCATCCAGTCGACGGGTTCGTCTACACCCTCATCACTTGGATCATTCAACCCCAGTGACACGCCAACAGCCCTCAATTCCTTTTCCTGTTCAATTCGTCCCACTCGGAACTCTTGAACCCTGAAGGTTACGTCGACACCTCGCTTGGTGATCATTGTTCCGGGGTGCAATGAAGCAACCTCGAACTTTTTCTTGTTATGAACACTGTCTGAGTCTTTGACCTTGACCGTCCACACCAACTCACCGACCTTTACGTCGTATCCCACGACATATCCCTTGACTCTCTTCATGAGAATCTCCTATTTTAGTGCTAATGCCTGTAGCGTTCCTTGTGAAAGAACTCCTTCCACTTCTGGGGAGTATAATAGAAGGGATATACCTATAAGTCAAGGATACCAAGTAATGTAGATTTCAGTACCCCATAGTTCCAACATTCCACCCCGCTGTCGAATTTAAAAACCGAATCCTTTCGGATCCGGTTCATTTAATTTATGTGCGCAGGGAGGGATTCGGTCACAAGTCACTAAGTATAATCCTTCGTCTCATTACATTCGACTCGGATTCTACTAAGTGCTCGCGACCCCGACTCAGACAAAAACTTTCGTTCCTCCAAGTTTTTGTCTTCCGTCTTTCTCACCCCTCCTGCTTACTAAATTAAAATCACCGAATTCTTTCGGATCCGGTTCATTTAATTTATGTGCGCAGGGAGGGATTCGAACCCCCGTAGCCCGTAGGGCGATGGATTTACAGTCCACTGCATTTGACCGCTCTGCCACCTACGCTTAAAAATTATCATAACTATTTTTTAACAAAAAGTCTACTCGAAAATATTTTTAAAATTTAGTATAATGTCAAAATGTTTGATTCTGATGATTCTAAAAAATTTTGGCAAGACGCAACTTATTTTGCGATAGTTTTTTTGGCTGTCTTTTTTATCACTTTTATTATT
>CAZTQC010000007.1:0-13311 GCA_964615685.1 uncultured Candidatus Saccharibacteria bacterium | reverse complement strand
AATATAAGCCAGAAGCTTTTTAATATCTCTTTTAGCATCCTCAGAGCCGAGAACAACAATTGCAACCGGTCTTTGATTATTTTTCATCTCTAATTTAAATATGGCCAACATACTGTCGCCAGAAGATGAACTAATTCCGGTTTTGCCACCCAACAAATAGTTCACTCCATCGATTTGATTGAAATTATTTAAATCACTAAAAAAAGAATCTCCGTAAATATTCCGATTCTCCATTCCTGTGGTCATTTTCAAAATAAAACTTCGATTATAATATAAATAATTTGCTAAATTAAATAAATCTTCCGGTGTTGAAATGTTTCCGGACATGACACCAGCACTATCGACAAAATTGCTGTTGTTCATGCCGATAGATTTGGCTTTTTCATTCATTAATTCCATAAATCTGTCTTGACCTAATATATTAGAAAGGGTCATCGCCGCTTCATTAGAAGATTCTTGAAGTAATACTGATAAAAGATCAATCACTTTAATTTTTTGACCAGATTTAAGTCGAGGAAGGCTGGTGGCAACGAGCACGCTCTCATTAATCAGAGTTTCCTTTTCAATGTTGATATATTCAACAGAAATCAACGCTGTCATAAGTTTGGTGATTGAGGCAATTGATCTCTTGTCTTTACTTTTATTCTCAGCAAAAACAAATCCATTTTCTAAATCAACCGCCAAATAAGAAACTTTTTCTGAAATATCAATATTTGGTTTATATTTATTCGCATCATTGTTTTTATAAGTTTCTTCAAAAACCAAAATAGGTGTTCCAATTTTTGCCAGGTTATAAATCTCTTTCATATCATTTAAAGCGACCCGGATACAGCCTCCAGAATATGATGCCGCCGTCGGAGTTCCGTCAGGATAAGTACTAGGGCCGTGAATGAAAAAATTGCCTTGAAATTGAATGCTGTATGGCATATTAACATTACCAAAGGAAGAAAAGTGATTTTTTTCTTTCGTTTTTACTTCATACAATCCCGCGGGTGTTTCCCACCACGATCCTTCTTTGCCTTTGTGTGTAATTGGAGCCTCTTTTTTTATTTCACCATTCTCATAATACCGAATGATCATTTCTGATAAGTTGGCTTCAATAAAAGTAGAGCGATTGTTAATAAAATCTTGTTTGACCTTATTATAAAAATCTGAATTTTCTAAAACGGGCCAACTGCCATAAACAAGATTCTCTTTTTTTTTATAACCATTTATCACAACCGCCTGTTCAGATTCAGAAGTTTTATAATCAATAAATAAAAAAGACACGGTCGCCAGTAATAATAAAATTAGAGGATAAGAAATAAAAGTTGAAACGTGTTTGCGAAAAAAATGGATGTGAATCAGGTCATCACTTTTGTTAGCTTCTTCGTAATATTCATTCTTATATTTTTTTTCGAACACTAAAAGAGATTTTACCATTTACTGAAAACAAAAACACTCTGTCTTATCAAGTGTTTTTGTTTATGAAAAAGTATTACTTACTTAGGAATGAGATGGGCTGAGATTAATAAATATTTTTTAGTTAAATGTTCCGATTTTTAAATGTATAGTTCATTGTGGATTTTTGTAAACAAGGGAACAGCTAATTTTGGGGTAGATCAAATGCAACAGGAATGATTAGAGAATTTATAATCTCTCCATTTTTTTGATTATGATTAACAAAAACAATTCTGCCAGAAGAATCTTCTAAATTACTCATCCACTGTCTATCACCTAGAGTGACAGAAAAAGAATATTTTTTACTGGTATCATAATCAAAGTCGTCTAATAAAATAGGAGCGGAATCAATTTCTTTTACTTCACCATGATAATATCCGTAAATTTTGATTAAACCGGCATTTTCCTTCAAAGGCCACCCACTTCTTTATATCGATTGATCCTTCAATATTAACAGGCAAGGTAATTAAGTGTTCATCACCAGTCTTTGTCGTCACTGATTTATCTGAACCAACAAATGTAAATTCTAAACCATCTGCATTAAAAATTTCGACGTCATCCTCATCATTAAAGGAATTATTGGATTCTGATTATTTTTCCGTCACTGTAAATGGTGCTGAAAATACACAAGTATCTTCTGCCAAAGAATCAGGCTTTGATAAGTCTCTCTCACAAAGCCTTATCTTATACTGGCCTGGTTCAAATATACACGCTCCCCCTGGACTACCAGGACCTCCAATATGTACACTTGTTCCAAATTCTTGAGAATTTAAAATTCCAACCCCATTTCGAAGATATGGGTCAACTATCTCCTGAGAATGACAAGCAAGAGAATTATTCATTTCGACAACACCTAGTAACATTTTTTTTCCTGACATGTTATTTGTCTCCCAACGAACATGTATACTGTCGTATTGTTGATAGGTTCTATTATTTTTTGGTTCGATGATCTTGATTTGGGAAGATAAAACCGTTTCCTGTCTTACTACGACTTCTCTCAAAACAAACTTTCTTGCTATCGGATCTAAAACCCAACTCTTCTTTGTCCAATTATGAGGATCATACAAATATGGGCACGCCTTAACTTTGATGTCACTTGGAAAATTTTGCTTAAAAGTCATCATTACCCTGCGAGCGTGAATATTAGCCATAATTGCACATACAGATTTTATGTTTTTTAGGAGACCTTTTTCTTCTAAGACTTTCTTTGAAAATAAGACATTTTCTAGCGTATTACTTGCCCCGTCTTCTAAAAGAAGGTCCTCTTCCGGCAATCCCCGCTTAACAGCTTCTTTATACATGGATTGTGCCTCATATTCTCCCGATATCCGATTAATTCCACCAGTGAACAAAATCTTTTTAACAGAACCCGACTCATATAATTTAATTGCTTTATTAAGAGGGTTCCACCAATTTTTAATTCCTAGAGCTATCGCAATATCTCCAGTTTGATCCCGATCTTCTAAAAATAGAAAGTTTGATATTTCTTCGTCTGTCATTACAAAATTCTAACACAGTTTCAATTCCCTCACTTCGTTGAAATTCAAGTTTTTTAAATTAAGGGGTGAAAGTTAGCTCGCTTTCGTGGACGTTGTTGGAAATAGTCTTTTGGGAAATAACGGTATTTTTGGTAAAAGAAAACCGCCTCCGAAGATTTGGTTTTCTTCGTTGGCGGTGATTATGCCAAACTAGGTATGACTTTCCCCGGCCAAACACGGTCATGAATTTCACGTGTCGTTGGTATACACTTCAACAAATAGAGCCTGAAGCCGTCAGGGTTCACCAACCCGTCGGACATACGAGCAAAAGCAACCCACTTATCGTTGACCTCTTTTATCACGGAAATCAACGATTCATCACTTCGCACGCGTCTTTGCCCACAAAGACTCTTCACCTCCAGGATAAATTCATAAACAATTTTATAGAGTTCATCATCCTTATCTAAAACTAAACTAAAACGTTCGGCATACTCTTTTGCCTTCATATTTAAACCCCTTCATTGTTAAGAACGCTTTTATAAACCACAGATATTATAACATAACCAAGTGCTAAGTCAAGGTTTGCGCGAGCGAAGGGACTTGGTCACTCTCGTGGGTCTCACTTCGTGCTTCGCACTCGCTCCAACCTCACTCGCTCGACCCCCACTCGGCGCCACGACTTCACTTTGCTCAGTCGGCTTCGCGGCGCCTCGGTTCAAGTCCCCCTTCGCTGTTAAAATAAAATCACCGATTCCTTTCGGAACCGGCTCTTTATTTTAATGCGCGAGCGAAGGGACTTGAACCCTCAACCTTCCGCGTGACAGGCGGATGCTCTAACCAGTTGAGCTACGCCCGCATACAAAAAATGCAATGTATGCAGTGAAAGTAATTTACCAAATTTCAACCCTGAGAGCAATAGCTTTTAAAAGTGTCGAGGGTGAGAATCGAACTCACGACCTTAGCTTTATGAGTGCTACGCTCTAACCAACTGAGCTACCCCGACATTAGCTATAAAAATAACACTTTCAGGATAGATTTTCAAGACTTTTTTCTAATGATTGTTGCGGAGACCAGAATTGCACTGGTGTCTAGAGGTTATGAGCCTCTCGAGGTACTACTCCTCCACTCCGCGATATTTTTATATACTAACAAACTTTTAGAAAAAATCAAGGCTAAATGTAAAAAAACTCATTAAAAACCTCTTCGTATAGGCCAATAACCCTTTGAACTTCATCTCTACTCAAAACAAAATTATTACCATGAGCAATTCGATTTCTAAATTTATGAGCTTCCCAGGCCTGATTTAAAGTAATAAAATCACTTGGTTCAATTTTCTTTAACTTATCTCCTAAAGACTCACCAGAATAGCCCATTCGATTCAACATTTCGTCTAAAATCACATCGGCTTCAATAATGGCCTGTTTCCAATCATTCGAATTATAGGATTGAATAAGACTTTGAATGTTCATCCAACGTCGATCATGAACGTCTTCTGTCGTGGGCTTTTCCCCAATCGGTAAATTAGAAATTGGCAAATTTTCCTTCGAAAGTTCTTCCGAAATTTCTTTCTGTTCTTTGACCACTTCTACTTTTTTCTTTTGATATTTCTTAAGTTCAAGCATTTTTAAATAAACAAAGAAAATCAACATGACCAGAATGATAGAAAAAATAATAGAAATTGGTCTTAAAAAGTTGAAAAAAAGTGGAACAATATTAAATAAAGAGAATAAAAAAACTCGATTTGAAAAGCTCCCCACTTCAACCCAACCGTCTGGAGCTTGAGGATAATCGATTCTCCACCAATCAGCCCCGAATTGGCGAACTGGCCCTTCAATCACCATCCCTGTTTCTAATTTTTCTTGACGACCAATTCGTTGACCGGCCGGCACCTGACGAACCGAAACTTGTTTTTTGTTAATAATCTTGTCTCCTAAACGTAAATCATTAGGGTAAAGAAAACCCGTTGAAAGATCCTCGGTGTCTTCTCCTCGCGTATTTGGATCATAAATATAATTTAAAATTTTATTGTCTTCTAAAACAGTTTCGGCAGCAAAAAAACCAAATAATAAAATAATCAAGGCAAAAACAAATTTGTCCCGGCTCATGCCGTCGTCTGATCCTTCTGATTTTTTTATCTCAGCCATTCTTATACTATTGTCTCAAATTCTTTGCCAATTTTAAAGAGCCTTTGTTCTTCTTGAGCTGGAGCAATCAATTGTAAACCGATTGGTAAAGTTTTTTCTTCTCGAATCACCGAACTTCCAGGAATTGAAATTGCTGGCAAACCAGCTAAATTAGCTGAGATTGTAAAGATGTCTTCCAAATACATTTTCAAAGGATCGTTTGATTTTTCACCAATCTTAAAAGCGGGAGCAGGAGTGGTTGGCATCGCGATCAAATCCACTTTTTCAAAAACTTTTTCAAAATCATCTTTAATCAAGTTTCGAATTTGCCAAGCTTTTTTATAATATTGATCAGCGTAGCCTGCCGATAACACATAAGTTCCCAGCATAATTCTCCTTTTCACTTCTGGACCAAGAAAATGACCGCGAGTTGAAAAATAACCAGAAATTAAATCTTCTCCTTCAAGATGAGAGCCGAATTTAATTCCATCATATCGAGCCATATTAGAAGAGACTTCAGCTGGCATTAAAATATAGTAAACCGCTAAAGAATAATCTAGGTTTGGCAAATCAATCTCAACAATCTCATAGCCAGCTTTTTTAAATTTAGCTAAATTAGCCTGAAATTCTTTTAAAACATCTTCATCAATTCCTTTTTGTAAAAAGTTTTGAGGAACACCGATTTTTTTGACAGAGGTTGTTTCTGAATCCTTTTTTTCTAAAGAAATAGAGGTTGAATCTAAGGGGTCTTGGCCGGAAATAACTTTAAAAAGAATTTCTGCATCCGCCACGGTTTTAGTAATTGGGCCAATGACATCCAGAGAGCTGGCCATCGCCATTAACCCGTGTCGAGAAACACTGCCATAAGTTGGTTTTAGGCCGACCACCCCGCAAAGACTAGCGGGTTGACGAATAGAACCACCAGTATCAGAACCCAAAGCGGCTAAAGCTCCGCCCATAGCAACTGCGGCTGCTGAACCGCCAGAAGAACCTCCGGAAACCCTTTCAGGATCTCGTGGATTTTTCGTTACTCCATAAGCCGAATTTTCAGTGGAACTCCCCATAGCAAATTCATCCATGTTCGCTCGTCCTAAAATAACAGCTTGCTGATTCAGAATTTTTTGAGCCACTGTTGAAGTATAAGGACAAACATATTTTTCTAAAATTTTTGAACCAGCACTATTAATTCTGCCTTGAATCATAATATTATCTTTCAACACTAACGGAATACCAGTTAAAGGTTGTGATTCATTTTGATCAATTAGTTTTTGAGCAACTTCGGCCTGGAAGAGAACGTCTTCGTAAACTTCAAGATAAGCGTTAATTTCCGGATTTTTTTCGGAGATTTGATTTAAATAATATTGAGCCAGCTCTTGAGCTGTAAACTTTTTTTGGTCCAAACCCTCTCGAGCAGAGGCAATTGTTAAATCGGCAAAATTTATCATAAAATCTTTTTTACTTTCACAAAGTTATCTTTTCGATCCGGACTAGCGGCTAATAAATCGTCGGTGTAAATACCACTTTCGTGAGGATTTTGATCTTCTCGTAAAATATTTCTATTTTCTAAATTCCCCATAATCAAATCCGTCTTGCCGGCAGTCGCCTCTTTTAAAGAATCGATGTATTTTAAAATGTCTGAAATTTTTTCCTGATATTCATCAATTTCAGTTTCTAATAATTTAAGACGAGATAATTCTGCGAGTTTTTTTATTCCAACTTTATCCATAATATTGGCTTAATATATCACAATTTCACGATTTTAACATCTCTTCAAATTGTTTTTGATTAAGAATTTTCACTCCTAGTTTTTGAGCTTTTACTAATTTTGAGCCCGAATTTTCACCAGCTAAAACAAAATTCGTTTTAGAGGAAACTGTTGAAGAAACATTTCCTCCTAGATTTCGAATAATTTCTTTTGCTTCTTCTCGGTCTAAATTTTCTAAAGTCCCAGTTAAAACGAAAACTTTATCTTGAAAAATTAATTTTTGATTTTTAAAACTCTTTTTATTTTTTGAGCTCGATTCATCAATAATTTCAATTTGTTCAAGTAAATCGTCTAAAATCTTCTGAGAATTTGTATTTTGAAACCACTCTAAAATTGATTGGGCCACGACTTCTCCAATTCCATTAATTTTTTCTAAGTCAACAAATTTAGCTTCTCGAATTCTTTTTAAAGTTTGAAAGGAATTTGCTAATATAATCGCTGTTTCCTCACCAACATTATCAATCGACAAAGCAGTAATCAAACGAGCCAAAGTTATTTTTCGAGAAGAATGAATTGCCTTAATTAAGTTATCCGCAGATTTTTCACCAAATCTCTCCAGTAATAAAAGGTCTCCTTTTTTTAAAGTAAAAAAATCTGCTGGCGAAACAATTAAATTTGCTTCGAATAATTGATCAATAATTTTAGGACCACAATGATCAATTTTAAAAGCTTTTTTAGAAGCGAAATAATACAGTTTCCTTTTTTGCATTTCGAAAGAATTTCGATTCACACAACGATAAGCGGCCTGTCCGGGAATTCTTTCAATCGAACCATCTCCTCCACAACCCAAAACGCGCGTCGGGAATTTAAACGGCTTGGTTTTTGTTGGTCGTAAAGCAAAAATGACTTCTACAATTTGTGGAATAACATCACCGGCTTTTTGCAAAATCACCGTATCGCCAATTCGAATATCCAACCTTTTAATTTCATCTTCGTTATGAAGAGTGGCTCGAGAAACAATTGAACCAGCTACCTCTACCGGACGTAAATGAGCGACCGGAGTAATCACCCCTGTTCGACCAACTTGAAAAACAATATCTTCCACAATGGTCGTGGCTTGTTCGGCTTGAAATTTCAAGGCAATCGCAAATCTTGGAGCTTTGCCAGTATAACCAAGCAGATCTTGGTATTTTTTTTCATTAACTTTAATCACCACCCCATCGATTAAATAATTTTCTTCTTCTTTTTTCTTCTGCCATCTTTGCCAATATTTATAAGTTTCTTCAATATTTTCACAAAGTTTATAATGAGAATTAACTTTAAAACCTTTTTGAGTCAGAAATTTTAACTCTTCTAATTGAGAATTTAATTCTTTCGAAGATTGGGCCACATCATAAATAAAAGCCGACATTTTTCGGCTAGCGACCACCGCCGGATTCAATTGTCGAATTGTTCCTGCCGCCAGATTTCGAGGATTAGAATAAGTTTCTTTTCCTTCTTGTTCTAAAATTTTATTGATTCTTTCAAACTCGACTTTTGATAAATAAATCTCTCCTTCCACAATTAAATTTTCCTCTGTTGCTAATTTTAGAGGAATTGCTCCAATAGTTTTCACATTTTCGGTTACATCTTCACCAACTTTTCCATCACCTCGTGTTGCCGCCGTTTTTAAAAAACCATTCACATATTCTAAAACAATTTTTAAACCGTCAATTTTCAATTCACAAGTGTATTGTAAATGAGGCTTGTGTCCTATTTTTTTTTCTAAAAATTTTTTAACTCTTTCATCAAATTCTAATAATTCTTTTTTGTCAAAAATATCATTAAAAGACCATTGCGCGACTTTATGGGGAACTTTTTTAAAAGCCGAAAGAGCCTGGCCGGAAACTCTCTGAGTGGGCGAATCTAAAGTTAACAAATCCGGAAAATCTGTTTCAATTTGGCGAATTTCTCGATTTAAAGAATCCAAAGCCTCATCAGAAATCTCTTGAGTATCTAAAACATGATACAAATAACGATGATGTTCAACGTTTTCCTTTAATTTTTTTAAACGCTTTTTAGCCTCTTCTTTATTCATAAATTCCAATAATTACGGATTTGGGGGTTTGTTTAAGTATAGCTCTAACCCTCTTTCAATTCGACGGGGATTATTTTTATCACAAGTATTGTAACCACGAGCATCAATAATAGTTTGAATGCCTTTCTTTTTAACAAAAACATCTACACAATATGGCAAATCATTGTCCTGACTGTCCTTAAAATTATTGATTCGAAAAGAAGAGACTTTAAAACCTTGAACATCAAGAGAAGACTCAATTTTAAAATCTCCAAATTCTTTTCTTACGCCCGGGGAAAGAATTTTTACTTCGGCACATTTTGTCTTTTCTTTTTGAGAAGAAGTATAACTTGGGATGGAATTTGAATTAGGAAAAGCTGGAGAAAAATCATCTTCATCAACTCCTAACCCCTTCAATTCCCAATATAAGGCACATTCAATTCCGGTATTTGCAGCGTAAAAAGCAAATTGAGAGTCTCGACCCACTCCAGATAGCAAAACTTGTTTCAAAGCAATGGAAATAATAGAAGCTCCAACAGCCAGAACCAAAGTCGAAACAATAACTGCAAAGAGCAGTGTGAAACCTTTATTCTTTTTCAGATTTTTTATTTTCATAAAGCTTTTAATCAATTAAACCCCAAGCATTCCCTAGATTATAAATATATTCCACTACTGTGATTTCTCGAATACCAATTGTTTCGTGACTTTTCCAACGAATAATCACCGTCACTCGAGCCTCAACATCTAGAACTGTCTCTTCCACAATGACCATGCGAGAATAGATTGAATCGTCGCCGTCAAAACCAAACTGACCGTTTGAATTAATTTTAACAAACCCGTCATTTGAACCATCTGGTTGATTTAAATCAATACAATTAAAGCCACCTGCTCCTGATGGAAGACATTTTTCTGGATTTTTATTATTTTTAACAGGTTTGGTTGTATCAATTAAACAACCAAGTTGAGGACCTCTTTTACCACAAGGAAAACCGCTGTTATTCACCAAGCCATCTAACCAGTTAGAGTTTCCGTCTAGAGCATTATGGTCTCTTCGATTTTTAACAAACTCAATCGCATCTTGAGCTAAATAAAAAGCTGTTACCTGATCTCGAGCATAAAAAGCCGCTCTTAAACCATTTTGAGAAAAAGCCATCGGGCCAGTAATGGAGAGTAAAAGAATAGCAATAGCCACCAATGTTTCCATAATCGTGAAGCCTTTTTCTTTTTTTATCTTAAAATAGTTCATACGATATTAATAAATATTTAAATCCCTCGGGGAAACCGTTGTTTGTAAAGAGAATTCGGAGAAAATCTTCGGACCAATTGACACCCTCCCCTCTATATTAATCAAAACACGAGGCTGTTTATTAGTTGAACTGTCATATTTGAGATCAAACTTAGCTGAATCTATATCGATTTGAGAAGAAGTGATTGGAACACCATTTTTTTCAATTCGACCAAGGTCATCGGATTCGACAAATTCGTAAGTTACTTCTTCACCATCTTGATCTGTAATTTTAATGGATTTATTATTAGGATAAAAATAAGGACTTTTAAAACGACCGGTTTTTATCGTTCGAGTCATACTCTCTAACGCAAAATTTAAATTATTCATCACGGTTGTTAAGGTCTGAGATTTTCGATTAACGTCCACAATGGTTAAAACAGCACCCAACATAATAACCATCACAATCGAAAACAATCCAACTGAAACAATCATTTCAATCAAAGTAAAACCAGCTTCTGACTTTTTTGAAATTATTTTTTTTGAATTAGAAAAAAAGTTCATTTTTTAATTTTAAATATCCGTCAAAAACTCTACTGAAATTTGACCAGTGTTTTGCACCATCACCGCCCGTTGATTACCAAACTTTGTCTTTAAAACGATAGCCGCGCTTTTTATGTCTGCATCATTTCCAGAATAGCCAACACTTGAAAAGACTCCGTCGGGGTTAGGTCTCTTAAAAGTAATGACCAGATCTTGTACACTATCCTCATTACAAATTCCGGTTGAATTCACAGGATCATTACCTGTTGAAACACAAATTTTATCAATATAAATATCATGAGTTAAAGTGTATTTATTCAAACATTCCCCTCCGGCTAAACATCCACCACAGGAAGCACCAGCTAAATCCTCGCAAGAATTATTATTGTCCTCATCAAGAAAAAAGATAAAATTTTTATTATTAGCTAAATTCACAGAAATTCCATAATGTTTTGAAAAATCGGTTAAACTTTCATCACCCCCTCCTCTAACTCCCAAACTGTAGACTTGGGCTTGTCGAGTGGTTAAAGCCACTTCGTAAGCCATATTAGTCATAATGGTCTGACTATTAAAACGACCGTAGTTAAACATCACCACTAAAGTCATCACGGTGAAGATGGCTAACACCACTAACATTTCAATCATCGTGAAACCCTCTTGAAACGACGGATTAACTTTCGAGGGAGAGGTTTTTGTCAAAATTTTTGAGAAATAGCTTGAGAAATTATTTTTTTGTGATGTGTGATTTTTTTTCATCTTTTATTAAAAGAAAAATCCGAGCCCAAGAAAATCGATTGGCCAAAAAAATTGAAGGAAAATTCCAAAAATTAAAAATGGACCAAAGGGAACTTCTGTTTTCATTGTAATATGACGGGGAGTTTTAGACAAACGATCTATGAACATTAAAAAAATTGCCCAAAGGGCTCCGAGCCAAAACGCACTGATTATCGCCGACAAACCGGCAATAAAACCTAAAAACCAACCAATACCCAAAGCTAACTTTCCATCTCCTAGACCAATCCATTTTCCTGAAGAAACAAACCACAAAGAAAAAAACGGCAAAAAAAGAATTGGTCCAGCCAGAAGGTTCCAGACTCCTTCAGTTGATAATGAGTTTTGACTAAAATTCAAAACAAGGGCTTGAATGAAAGATAAAATGGCAAAAGTGTAAACTAAAAAATTAGGAATAATTTTATGACGCCAATCATAGACAAAAATAACAATCAACAAAGAAAAAAGAAGTCCCCACCAAGCAAAAATAAAGGCTAAAATAAGTGGAGAAAAAGAATAAGTTAAATTTAAAAAGAGAATTTTTTTCAGAAGAAGAACAAATAATAAGGCGGTTCCAAGTTCCACTAAAGGATACTGCCAAGAAATGAAAGCAGCGCATTTTCGACAACGCCCCTTCAAAGCTAACCAACTAAAGACTGGAATCAAGTCGTACCATTTTAATTGATAGCCACAAGAAAGACAACCGGAGCGACCACCGAAAGTTTGACCTGTGTCATAACGAAAAATAATGACGTTCAAAAAAGAACCAATCACCAAACCCAGGACGGCGATAAAAAAATATCCAAATAAAAACATTTTTAAATTATATCATGAGAAAAATAGATTTTTTTAGAAAAATAAAAAACCACACCAAGTGGTGTGGTTTTTTATTTTTCTCTTTTAGTTAGAGATTTTTATTGACATTTAGCTTCCGCTGTACCAGATCCGATTGTTGTAGCTGAAGTAGTAGCATTACCTTTGTAATCAATACAATAATGTCCTGCCGTTTTTAATTGAGCGATAACAGCCCAAGAATCGGCAGTAGCACGACAAATAGCAGTTCCTCCACTTGCTTGTGCTGCCGCCTTCCGTGCTCCGTCTACATTAGGATCACCACAAACACCAGTGTAACTATTAGCACTATCATAAACAATTTCCGCTTGTGCTCGAATTCCATTAAGGTTTGCCTTAATCGCTGCATCTGCTCCTTTATCTCTTGCTGTATTAAGTGAAGCAAGAACCACTGATGAAAGAATTCCGATGATGGCGATAACCACCAACAATTCAATCAATGTAAAACCTTTGTTTGATTTCATATAATTTTTAAATTTAAGTAAATTTACGTAAAACTATTAATCTTATTTAAGATTATTGAATACCATTCAATATTGAACGAAACTTTTTTTAGAAATCTCGTATTTTCATTATAACCCTTTTCGGCTTCAGAACGAAAAACATTATCCACATTAAAAATAAATTTTAGAAATTGGCGGCTTCTTGGGCTAACAAAAGAGCATTTTCTAAATTGTTCGTCTCCATTAGAAAGCCGGCGTTGTGACAAAATTGAGCTCCAGAATTACTGGTCATTTTTTGCAGTTCTGTTTTTTCTTGGCCACACCATTTTTTCGGTAAAGGCTTTCTTAATTCGTAAGAACCTTCTTTTTTGGGCACAGCAGAAATCAAATAATTTGCATTAAAAGAGTTTGGAAAAACAACGTACAAAGGTTCAGGATGAGAAATAAGAACTTTTTTCCAATTCATGGCTGAAGTTAAAACAATTATTCTTTTGTCTTCGGAGTTTTGATAAGCTTCTTCGACTTTCTGCCAATTCAACAATTTTTCTTCAGTTCCTTGAATGATTCTTTCCAAAAACCTTGAAACAAAATTCATTAAAAATAAAAAATCGGTTAAAGAGTCTTCGCCTTTTGTCGGAGAAAGTGGATTAAAAGTTTTTAGAATCTTATCAAAAG
>CAZTQC010000006.1:0-13405 GCA_964615685.1 uncultured Candidatus Saccharibacteria bacterium | reverse complement strand
GAAAAAGTTAAATCATTAAAATTTTGGGATTTTATTCCACAAATTTTAATCACCGGCCTAGTTTTTTTGTTACCCCTATTCTTTTTACCAGCTAATTTAGTTGATTTTTCTACCACTAAAAGCGGGCTCTTTTTAGGAATTTTTCTTTTAGCTATTTTTATTTGGTCTCTCAATAAGCTTAAAGAAACTAAAATTTACATTCCTTTTAATTTGGTTTCTCTCTCTATCTTTCTTTTATTTTTGTCGTACTTAATTTCTGGAATTTTATCGACAAATTTAAATTTATCTTTTTTCGGTAGAGACTTAAGTTACGATAGCGTCCTGGTCTTTTCTTCATTACTATTGTTTTTTGTTTCGATTATCAATTTGTTTCAAAGTAAAAAATTAGCTTTGAGAATAATTTTGGCTGCTTTTAGTTCAATCTTTCTCGTTCTTCTTTTTCACATTATCCGGCTCTTGTTTTTGGATTTTTCTCCTACTTTGAATTTCTTTTTCAGTTCTTCAACTAACACTGTTGGGCGATGGATTGATTTTGGAATTTTTGGGGGAATTGGCGTGATTATTTCCCTTCTTTCTTTAGAAATGTTTAATTTCAATAAAAAAGTTAAAATTTCTTCCATTTTGGCTTTAATTCTCAGCCTCTTAACTCTCTTTATTGTTGATTCACAAAAGATTTGGATTATTGTCGGTTTGTTTGCTTTGATGTTCTTTGTTTATTTCTTCTCTATGAACAAGACTTCCGTGGATCAAGCTCAAGAAGGAGCCGTTAAAAAAGTCCCAACCAGTTCTTTAATTACTTTTTTAATTGCCGCGGTTTTCATTTTAGGAAGCGTTTTTGTCAATCCACTGAATTCTCCTTTCAGCGACTTTAGAAATAATTTGTTTAATGTTTCTTATTTGGAATTTAGCCCATCTTTTTCAACGACTAATAAAATCCTGAAGGATGTTCTAAAGGAAAAGCCTTTAGCTGGTTCTGGACCAGCGATGTTTGATATGGCTTGGATTGATTATAAACCGGTTGAATTTTATCTAACTGATATTTGGAATGTTGATTTCCGTTATGGTTATGGTTTAATTCCAACTTTTATGGTTATGTCTGGCTGGCCTGGAGTTATTGCTTGGTTACTATTTTTGGGAATTTTCCTTTATTATGGATTAAAATCTATTTTTAAACCAATCTCAGATTCGGTTTCTCAATTTATTTTAATTTCTTCTTTTTTGACCTCGATGTATTTGTGGGTGACGGCCTTCGTCTATGTTCCAAGTTTTGTTAACTTGATTTTAGCTTTCACTTTCACCGGAATTTTTTACGCTTCTCTTTATCGAGAGGGCATTTTGAGAAATAAAGAAATTGATATTGTCAGCAAACCGAAATATAGTTTCTTCTTTATTTTTTCTTTGGTGTTAATTTTGCTAGTTCTGTTAATTTCCGGTTGGTATTTCACCAGTCGAATTTATTCATCTATTAATCTTTTACAAGGTAATATTGCCTTAGAGCAAAACGATGTTAATTTAGCCGAAACTAAAATCTTAAATTCTTTGAATCTTTATCCAACTGACGTCGCTTTCCAAAAGTTGACTGATATTGGTTTAATTCGCTTGTCGCAAGTTTTGAATTCTGAAGACAATATGTCCGATTCAGATAAAAAAGTGGCTTTTGAAAGTATTCTTTCCACCACCATTTTGAGTGTTGAAGAAGCGATTAAATTTTCGCCAGGTAACTACAACAACTACTTAAAATTTGGGGAAATTTACGAAAATCTTTTGGCTCTCGGAAATGAGGAATCTTACGAGATTGCCAAAGAATCTTATTCCAAAGCTCGAGAATTGAATCCTGAAAATCCGGAAATTATTTTGCGATTAGCGAGATTGGAATTTGAAATGAAAAAGAATGAGGAAGCTCGAAAATTAATTGCTGAAGCTCTAAAATTAAAGAGAAATTATACCGAGGCTATTTTCTTCCTTTCTCAAATAGATGTGGCTGAAGGCAATATTGATCAAGCGGTGGCTAATGTCGAATCGGCTACAACTATTAAACCAAATGATCCGCTAGTTTATTTCCAATTAGGAATTCTTCGTTATCAAAATGAAGATTTTGCTGGAGCGACTTCTGCTTTCATCAGCGCTCTTAATTTAAATCCTGAATATGATAACGCTCGATATTTCTTAGGATTAAGTTTTGATCGAACTGGTCAAAAAAATGAGGCCGTGATTCAATTTCAAATTTTGAAAGAAAGAAATCCAAACAATGAAGAAGTTGATCTTATTTTAAGCAATTTATTAGCCGGTCGATCAGCTTTTACTGGGGTGACAGAACCGCTTGATGAAAATCCTGAAAATCGAGAGACATTACCAATCGAAGAAGAACCAATTCTAGAAGAATAGTCAGCAAACATGGTTAAGCGAATAATCGGCCTGATAGGCATGGAAATTAATGGTTTACATGAGGCTGCTTATTTGCTGGCAATTTTTGCCTTTTCTTCTCAAATTCTTGGTCTAATTCGAGATCGATTGCTCGCTTCGTATTTTGGGACCTCGGCTATTTTAGACGTCTATTATGCTTCTTTTAGAATTCCCGACTTGTTATTCGTGGTAGTTTCGGCGATGGTTTCATCGGCTGTTTTAATTCCAATCTTTTCTCGAAATTTAAGTCAAAAAAAGGTTTTAAAAGAATATATTGATAGTTTATTTACGGTTTTTATCGGCGCGATGTTGTTAATTGTTTTTGTGGCTTTTGTTTTTACTCCTCAATTTTTAGCTTTGACTGCTCCCGGATTAAAAACCAGCTTGTTTTATGGCGATTTGGTTTTATTTACTCGAATTCTGTTGTTGTCACCGGTCTTGTTGGGAATCTCCCAGCTATTTGGCGGAATTATTCAGGCTTATCGAAAATTTATTCTCTATGCGATTAGTCCTTTGCTTTATAACTTAGGAATTATAATTGGTGTCATTTTTTTCTATCCTCTTTTCGGCTCTATCGGTTTAATTTTTGGAGTTTGCTTAGGCTTGATTTTTCACGTTCTGGTTCAATTACCGGCCATTGCTAGTTATGACTTGGTTCCGATTTTTAATTTTCACCCAAATTTAAAAATCATCAAAGAAATTATCTTTTTGTCTTTACCAAGAACTCTCACTTTAGCTTCTAGCCAAATTACCCTGATTTTTTTGATCGCTTTAGCTTCAAATATGGCTTCTGGTTCTATTACAATTTTTAATTTTGCTTATAATCTCCAATCGGTACCAATGTCGATTATTGGAGTCAGCTATTCTTTGGCGGCTTTCCCGACTCTTTCGAGACTTTTTACTAACGGTGATTTTGAAAAATTTCTCTCTCATTTAATTGGAGCCGCGCGACACATTATTTTCTGGTCAATTCCGGTGATTGTAATGTTTATCATTTTACGAGCACAAATTGTCCGAACCGTTTTGGGGGCGGGTCAATTCGATTGGAGTGATACTCGATTAACGGCGGCGGCTTTAGCTTTATTTATTATTTCCGCTTTGGCCCAAAGCTTGGTTTTGTTGTTTGTGAGAGGATATTATTCCGCCGGAAAAACTTCTAAGCCTTTATTTATAAATATCTTTTCTTCTCTCGCCACTATTCTATTGGCGTTCTTTTTAGTGAATTTTTATGAAGCCAGTCCGTCTTTTAAGAATTTTCTTGAAGTTTTATTAAGGGTGGAGGGAGGTCTTCCTAGCTTGGTTTTGATGTTACCCTTAGCCTTTTCAATTGGTGTTATCTTGAATGTGATTTTATTGTGGATTTCTTTTGAGAAAGATTTTAAAGGTTTTTCTCAAAATCTTTTAAAACCATTTTTAAATAGTTCTTTAGCTTCTTTAGTGGCCGGTTTTAGCACTTATCTTTCTTTGAATATTTTTGATGATGTTTTTAATTTAATGACTTTGTCCGGCATTTTCTTCCAAGGCTTTTTTTCAGGAATGATCGGTTTGTTTTTAGGAGGAGCTGTTCTCTTCTTTTTAAAAAGCGAAGAATTAACGGAAGTTTGGAAAACTTTACACCGCAAAATTTGGAAAACTCGAGTTATTACTGTCGGTCAGGAGAAATTATAGTCACTTTGTGCTAAGATTCAGCCAATTATGAAAGATATTACCTTAATTCGAAACTTCTCAATTATCGCCCATATTGATCACGGAAAATCGACCATTGCCGATCGAATGATTGAAGTGACCAAAACAGTTGATTCTCGTAAGATGAAGAATCAAATTTTAGATGATATGGAACTGGAAAGAGAACGGGGTATCACGATTAAAATGAGGCCAGTTCGAATGGAATACGAATATCAGCAACAAAAATATGTTCTGAATTTAATTGACACTCCTGGCCATATCGATTTTTCCTATGAAGTTTCTCGAGCCCTTCGTGCGGTCGAAGGCTCTCTTTTATTAGTGGATAGCACCCAAGGAGTTCAAGCCCAAACTTTAACCACTTTAGAAATGGCGAGGGAACTCGGTTTGGTCATTATTCCTGTTTTATCAAAAATTGATTCCCCTCGAGCTCGAATCGAAGAAGTTAGTGAAGAAATTATGAATTTAATCGGTTGTTCCAAAGAAGAAATAATTTTAACTTCTGGTAAAACTGGCGAAGGAGTAGTCCCTTTATTACAAGAAATACTTAAAAAAATTCCCACTCCTCAAAAAGTTGAAAAAAAAGAAAATGCTAAACAGGCTTTAATTTTTGATTTTCAATATTCAAATCATCGAGGCATTATTTTATACACTCGGGTTTTTGGTGGCAAATTTCAAGCCGGTGATGAATTAAAATTTGCGGTAGCGAACAAAAGGTTTTTGGTAGCAGAAGTAGGAACTTTTCGACCACGAGAAAATCCAGAAGAAAGCCTTTCCGGCGGTGAAATTGGTTATATCGTCACCGGTATAAAAGAACCAGGAATTGCCTCGGTTGGAGATACTGTGACGAGTTTCAAAAATCCGGCGAAAATTTTGTCTGGATATGCTGAACCTAAACCGGTTGTTTGGGCGAGCATTTTCCCAGAAAGCCAAGATGACTTTGATGGATTGAGAATGGCCTTAGGTCGCTTGAAACTCTCTGATTCTTCAATGGTTTTTGAAGAAGAATCATCGGGCAATTTGGGTCGCGGTTTTCGTTGTGGTTTTCTAGGAATGCTTCATTTAGAAATTATCACAGAAAGATTGCGTCGGGAATTCAATCTGGAATTAGTGGTGACTTTGCCAAGTATTAATTATTTGGTCACGACTAAAAAGGGCGAAAAATATAAAGTTTATTCGGCGAACGATTTTCCTGATTATGGGGACATTGAAAGTGTGGAAGAGCCTTGGGTGGATATTAAAATAATCTCACCGAATAAATATTTAGGTAATATTATTCAATTATTATACAGCCACGAGGCCATCGTTGGTCCTACGGAGAATTTGGGGGGCGATCGAAGTGCTAGTGTGGCCGACTTGCCCCTCAGGGAATTGATGAGGAATTTTTTTGATGAATTAAAAAGTGCCACCTCTGGTTACGGTTCTTTGTCTTATAAAATGGGGGAATTTATGCCAGCTGAAGTTGTTAAAATGGAAATTCTTGTTGCTGAAGAAACGGTGCCGGCTTTTTGTCGAATTGTTTCTCGAAATCGATTAACGGAAGAAGCTGAAAGAGCCGTGGAAAAATTATACAATGTTTTGCCACGACAAATGTTTACGACTAAAATTCAAGCCAAAGCTCTCGGTCGAATTATCTCTTCAAAAACTTTATCGGCTTTACGAAAAAACGTGACTGCTCATTTATATGGTGGAGACATTACTCGAAAAATGAAATTACGAGAAAAACAGAAAAAAGGCAAGAAAAAAATGCAGGCTCAGGGAAAAGTTAAAATCAGTCAGGATGTCTTCCTAAAAATGATGAGAAATGGAGATAATTAACTAATTAAAAATAGTTAAAATACCCGGAGCGTAAAGCAAAATCATGCTAATCACGATTAAAACTCCTACGACGGCAAAAACTCGATGAATGATTTTTTGACTTTTTTTATGAAAAAGTAATGACATAAGATTAATAAAATATTATCATATAAAGAATAAACTTTCCATCATGAGAAAATTTGAACAAAAAAGAAAAATTCAGAAAATCTTTTATTCAAAATTGAGTATTTTTTTCTTATTGATTTTAATTTTCGTTTTAGCTCGGGGGTCCTTGGGAGTTTATTCCAAAGCTCGAGAAAGTTTGGATCGTCGTAATTCTTCTCAAGCTTCTTTAAATGAACTACACGACAAAAAGAAGATTTTGGAAGAAAAAATAAATAAATTGGATAGTCAAATTGGTTTGGAAAAAACTTTGAGAACTCGCTACTCTTTAATTAAAGATGGGGAAAAAGTGATCACCATTATTGAAAAAGAGGACCTGAAAAATGAGGCAAACTCAGCTTCGGCCAGTTCCGGCTCATCTTCTCGTTTAGCAAAAATTAAATCTTGGATAAAAAGATTAATTTTGTTAGAATAGGGCCAGTTTAATAATCATTAACATTTTAAGATATGTCTAATAAAATTACCGTTTATTCAACCCCAACTTGTGTTTATTGTAAATTAGCCAAGGAGTTTTTTGCTGAAAACAATTTAGGTTTCGAAGATTTTGATGTTTCTGAAGATCGAGATAAATTACAAGAAATGGTAGAAAAAAGTGGTCAAATGGGAGTACCAGTTATTTCAATTGATGAAAAAATCATCATTGGTTTTGATGAAGCTAAAATTCGAGAGATTCTTAAAATTTAAAAAGCTTTTTACAGGTTTCGTTCTTGCCCTGGTAGTTAAATGGATATAACAAACCCGTCCTAAGGGTTGATTGTGGGTTCGATTCCTGCCTAGGGCACCAGAAAGGAAAAGCCAAAAAGATTGACGATTAACTCGTTTTAAATTCTGCTTAGGGCTCTGCTTTTTTCTGAAATTGAAATTTTTAAAAAGAGGAAAACATCTGATTAAAGAGGTTGAGGATGTTAAAATAAAAAAGAATTATGAACAAAAGTAAATTCAGCAAACCTAATAATTTCTCCGGTTTCACTCTCATCGAACTTCTGGTCGTTATCGCGATTATCGCTCTGTTGAGCTCTGTGGTGATGGCCAGTTTAAACACCGCTCGGGCGAAGGCTCGGGATGCTAGGAGAGTTGCAGATTTAAAACAAATAGAAATTGCTCTTGAATTACATTACTAAAAACATGGATCTTATACTCAACCAGAAAATATGTGCACGGACGATAGTATTGGTGGGGCTAGTTGTGGTTCTGCTGGTGTTATCGGAAATTGGGCTTTGAATAGTGATTTGAGGGATTTAATTTCCGATGGTTTTATGGCTAGTTTACCCATAGATCCTATAAATGACTCAGTTTACAAATATACATATGAACCCAAAAACTCAAATGAGGTTGGATATCCTGGTTATATATTAACAGCCAATCTTGAAACTGGCGGGTCTTTTATTATTAGAAAATAAAAGCTTTTATCTTAAGAAATCATGAATAAAAATAGATTTAGCAAACCTAATAATTTCTCCGGTTTCACTCTCACCGAACTTCTGGTGGTCAATGCGATTATTGCCCTATTATCAAGTGTGGTGATGGCTTCTCTTTCCAAAAGTCGAGAGAAAGCCTTTATTACAAGTGTCCGTACCTAAAACTCCTCCAAAGTAAAAAAAATCAGCAAAAACTTTGCTATAATAAATTCATTAAAAAATAATCTTAAAATTATGGCCTCTGATAATAGAATGACCGATAGGGAATTATTAGAAGAAATTTCAGCTGAATTGCGTGAAAATACGAGAATGACGCGAGCTCTTTTGCATCGGGCGCGATTTCAAAATGTGGCCTTTTTTCTGAAATGGTTAATTTATATCGGTATTGCTATTGGAGTTTATTCTTATCTTTCTCCTTTCATCGATCAGCTGGTCGAAACTTATTCAACCCTTCAAGAAAGCGCTAATTCTATCAACGAAATTAAGGAAAAAAGTGCTTCACTGAATTTAAATTCTGTGCTAGATTTATTAAAGTAAATTAGATAAAATTAATTTACTTTGCAAAACAAAGCGTCAAGATAGCTCAGTTGGTAGAGCATTCGCCTGAAGAGCGAAGGGTCGGCGGTTCGAGCCCGCCTCTTGACACCATTTTAATTAGTGACTTTTTACTTGAAGTTTAGTTTTGCGGTCCTTATCAATTTTAGGTAAATGAATTTCTAAAATACCGTGCTTTTCTTCTGCATTAGAAAGTTCCACATCAATTTCTTCAGGTAAAAGAATGTTTCGAGAAAAACTACCCCAAATCAATTCTCGGTGATAGTAATCCTGCTCTTCGATTTCAGTTTCTTCTTCTCTTTGACCATTAATGGTCACCATGTCTCTTGATATTTGAATATCGAGCTCGTGGGGCTTCACACCGGCCACAATTGCTCTAATAATGATTTCCTCCGGTGAATTAATAACATCTACTGATAATTGACCGATGTCAGCTCGAGGTTTTTCATTTTCAGGACTTTCAATGTCAGTTACTGAGCTATAAATTTCCTCATCCTCCTCTAAATCATCCTCGTTAAATTCTTCCATATTAACGGCCCCGGTTAGCCTTTCAAAAAATGTTCTTCTCTTTTTTTTCATAATTTTTTAGGAATTTTTATTTTTTTAATTTTTTCAAATAACAAGATTATCGCAATGATGGTTAACCAAACAAACATGAAACTCAGCAAAGTGAAGTTCTCAGCCATAATTATAAAAGAATTAAAGATGGTGTGCAATGTTACAGAAAGGATAATTCCGTTAATTAAATACCTCCTTTTTATTTTAACGTTTTTATAATATGAAAAAGCTAAAAATAATCCAATAATAGCCGAAGAGGAAACATGTAAAAGGGTGGCTCCCACAAATCTCATGTTGCCGATAATAAAAGCCGTCAAAGTGTTTCCTTGAAAAATGGGGGTAAATAAAAATAAAACACTCTCGATGGCTGAAAAACCGAGAGCCGCGGTGATCATGTAAATGACTGGATCGATTGGCTCATTATTAGCTTTTTTTGATAATCCCCCCTGATAAGCGGCCCAATATTTTAAAATTTCTTCTGTTAAAGCCCATAAAATAATCACTGTTATGACTAATCCAAAATGAGTTGAAAAAAGGTCGTTAACATCTTGTCCTTTTAAAAGAAAATCTCTAATAAATTCTTCAATTAAAAAAGCTAAAAAGACAGCGACGATTCCGTAACCAAAAGTGGCAATTAAAAGATTATTTGGCTCAGGATGTTTTTGATCTTGTTTTAACCAAAAAAAGAGCCAAATTAAAGCAGGTAAGACCCCGCCCAAAAAAGCTAATAAAAGAGATATTTTAAAATCCATAGTTATTTAATAGGCCATTTGGCAATCAACAACAATTCGCTATCTTTTTGAGGCAAACTTTGCCAAATTTCCTCGGTGATAAAAGGAATGAAAGGATGCAAAGCTTTCAGAGAAGTTACTAAAATAGAATAAAGCATTTTTTGTTTTGATTTTTTACTTTCTTCGTCTTTTCCGGCCAAAACAGCCTTACTCTCTTCAATAATAATGTCAGCAAAAGTGTGCCAGAAATAATGATAAAGTTTCTCAGCGGCTAAATAAAATCGATAGCTGGAAATATCGTCATCAATATCGATCAGAACTTTTTGCAATTCCTTGATGTATCCAGCGTCAACTTCCGTTAAGGAACTTTCGTCCAATTCCTCGCCCGTTAAATTTTGAGAATCAACATTTTCTAAAACGAAGCGACTAGCATTCCAAATTTTGTTGGAGAATTTTTTATAAGCTCGGATTTTGTCTTCTGATAATTTTGAATCGTTTCCCGGACCAGTGCCGATTATTAAAGATAATCGAACAGCGTCGGCTCCGTATTTTTCCGACATATCCAATGGATCAATGGCATTGCTGAGAGATTTCGACATTTTTTTACCGTTCTGATCTCGAACTAAACCGTGCAAATAAACTTTTTTAAAAGGAATCTCTCCTAAATGATAGGTGCTCATCAAAATCATTCGAGCGACCCAAAAGAAAATAATATCGTAACCCGTTTCCATTAAGTCTGTTGGATGATAATTCGCTAAATCTTCTGTCTTTTCTGGCCAACCTAAGGTCGAAAAAGTCCAAAGGGCTGAAGAAAACCAAGTGTCTAGGGTGTCCGTATCTTGTTCCCAACCTTCTTCTGTAGGGGCTTCTGTCCCAACGAAAGTTTGGCCATTTTTGTACCAAGCTGGAATTCGGTGCCCATACCAAATTTGTCTAGAAATACACCAATCATGTAAGTTATCAATCCAGTGAAAATAAACTTTGTTAAACCTATCTGGAATAATTTCGATTTGTTGAGTTTGCACCACATGTCTCATTAAAGATTTTAAAGTAACCGTGTCGTCTTTTTTTAGGCCGGCCATCTTGGATTCTTTTAACTGAAATTCTTTATTAACATCAATAAACCATTGGCGCATAATTTGTGGTTCAATCACTCCGCCAGTTCTTTGAGCTACCGCAATAGTGTGTTCGTAGCCATCTTCAATTTTTTCCACCAAACCTTTTTTTGAAAGCTTTTCAATAATTTTTTCTCGAGCTTCGGTAATTTTCATACCAGCGAATTCTCCGGCAATTGGTAGAAGTCGGCCATAAGAATCGATAATTTGTTCTTTGTCTAAATTATGTCTTTCACCAATCTCAAAGTCGGTCATATCATGCCAAGGGGTGATGGTCATTACTCCGGAACCAAATTCCATATCAATGACTTCATCTTTAATAACAGTAGTGGTGATAGGTCCGTTTATCCATTCCAAATCAATTTTTTGGCCGTGTTGATATTCGCTATATCTTTTATCATCAGGATGCATGACCACATATTTATCGCCAAACTTTGTTTCTGGACGAGAAGTGGCAATGGTAAAAGGACCATATTTTAAGTAGTAAAATTTAGTGGTTTCCTTGATGTGTTCAACTTCTTCGTCTGCTACCGTGGTTTGACCTTTAGGATCCCAGTTGACTATTTTATCGCCTTGGTAAATCAAGCCGTCGTCATACATCGTTTTAAAGGCGAAATAAACAGCCTTGTGACGAGTTTCGTCTAAGGTAAAGGCCTCTCGTGACCAATCGACAGAAGAGCCAACTTTTTGAATTTGACGAACAATGGTGTCGTGGCTGTCGTGAGCGAATGCGTTAACTTTTTCCAGAAACTTTTCGCGACCCAAATCATTTTTAGAAATTTTTTCTTTTTGTAAAATTTTTTCAACTTTAGATTGAGTGGCAATGGCCGCGTGATCAGTGCCGGGCAACCACAGGGTTCTTCTTCCTTTCATTCGATGATAACGAACCACAATATCTTCAATTGCTAACATGGCCGCGTGACCAATATGAAGACTACCAGTGACATTAGGAGGGGGAAGGACGATAGAAAAAGTTTCGGCTTTCGGATCGGTAACACCTTTAGCCACACAAACATCAGGATTAAAAAAACCACTCTCCAGCCACATTTTTGAAATATTTTCTTCAGTCTCCATTGGGTCGTAGGGCTTTAGAAATTTTTCGTCTATCTTATTTTCTTTCATATTATTTTCTTCTTTCATAGTTTAAAATTTTAGCAAGAAAAAGCCTTTTTTTAAAGAGCTAGAACTTTAGATTGCCGTTAGCAAGAATCTCCAATTCCATTTCTGGTTTAACTCGAAAAGATTTTAAAAATCCAGCCATTGCAATCATCGTGGCATTATCGGTAGTTAAATCAACCTCAGGAACTAGGACATTAATTTCTTCCTGTTTTAATTTAGCAAAAGTTTCGCGAATATGTTTATTGGCAATCACTCCACCACCGATAATACAAGTTCGGGCTCCGAATTCTTTTAAAGCTCGAGAAGTTTTGGTAAAAAGAACTTCTGTCACCGCTTCTTCAAATTCTAAGGCTATTCTTTGTTTAATTTCTTCGGTCAATTCATTTTCAGCTGTTAGTTTTTTCACTAAATACAAGACGGCGGTTTTTAGACCGGAAAAAGAGAAATGATAATCTTTTGAAGAGATCATTGGACGAGGTAATTTAATTTCAGGAACTTCTGGTGAATTTGAAAAAAACTCATTTTTCCGAGCCAGATTCGCTAGTCGAGAAATTTCCGGACCGCCAGGGTAGGGCATTTCCAAAATACGAGCCACTTTATCAAAAGCTTCACCCACAGCATCATCTTTAGTGGAACCGAGAATGGTGTAATTTCCCCAATTTTTAATTAAAATAATTTCAGTGTGGCCGCCGGAAATTAAAAGAGAAATAGCCGGAAAGTGAATCTGAGGGGACTTTTCGCTTAATACTGAAACCATATGACCTTCCATATGATTGACTGGCAAAACTGGAATTTGCCAAATTAAAGAGAGGGCTCGAGCAAAATTAATACCAACCCACAAAGCCGGTTCTAAGCCAGGACCGGAGGTGACGGCAATAAAATCTAAATCTGGTTTTTCTCGAGTAGGAATGTATTTTAGAAAATGTTCCAACAATTCTGGCTCTCGGCTAAAAATTTCAGTTAAGGTTTGCGTAGTTTCTTCCTCTAAAACCTGAGGGGTTTTTTTGGCTTTTGTTTTATCTTCTAATAAAGAAGTCAACAAAGGAATCAAGTTTTGAGAATGTTCTCTTTTGGCTAAGCTAGGGAAAACTCCGCCAAATGGTCGATGAGCTTCTATTTGTGAATATAGCGCAGTATCGACAACTTTAAATTTTGGTTGGCGTAAATCTCCCGAAGCTTCAATTAAAGAAAGCGCCGTCTCGTCACAACTGGTTTCGATGCCGAGAATTTTCATGTTTGTAGTCTATTAAAAATTAGTAAGGATTACAAATACAATAGTATTTACTATCTCGTATGTTACTACACCAGTTAGTTAAGCTGGCGAAGGGTCTACACGAAGGCGGAACTCCGGTTTTTGAAGGAGTCATTGTTTCAAGTTGAGTTACCATAAGAGCTCCGACGGTGTTTTTAGGACCATAATTATAATACGCGTAAGATCCTCCTCCCGGGCTTTTGGGTATTTCTTGTAAAAAACCAGCATCTATTAATTCCTGCATACTTTTTTTATAAAACTCTGAGCTTTCCCCCGCCCCACTACCAGGATTCTGATTTTCCGGCATTTTTCCTTTAGCATCATAAAATAATTGAAGGGCATTTGAAATGGCCTTAAAATCGGCCTTTTTTCTAGCATCCCGAGCTTTCGCCCGAGCGGTGTTTAAACTCGCCAGGCACCACAGAGCTCAACAGAGCGATAATGGCGATGACGACCAGAAGTTCGATTAAAGTAAAACCTTTTGCCTTATTAATTTTCATCTTTTGATTTTAACATTATAAATTTTTTGTGAATTTTTTTTAAAAAATATTTTAATCTATTTTTTTATAATAATTTATTCCGTAATCAGTG
>CAZTQC010000005.1:0-13608 GCA_964615685.1 uncultured Candidatus Saccharibacteria bacterium | reverse complement strand
ATGCTCCGAAATTTTTTACATTTTTAATTAAAAATAAATGTTTATAAAAACAATATTATCAGAAAATAAGAAAGTAACAAGAGATAATTTTTGTTTTTTGGCATAAGAAGTTAAATAATTACATTTTCAATAAAATCTATAGTTGGTGATTTAATTCCCTTTTTAAAAATTACAGTTATAACGTCAATTTGAATTTCATTATTAAACAATCTTTTTTCTGAAATAAATATTTTAATAGTTCGTTTCATATGTAACATCTTATTTTGAGAGATATTATCTTCCGGTCTATAATTATCATTACTTTGTCCATAATTTCTAAATTTTTCATTTTTGTCAGTTTCACGTGAAACACTTTTTACTTCAATAAAATGAAAAACTTCGTCTTTTTTGGCTATTATATCTATTTCCCCCACTTTTTTGTAATAATTTCTAATTATAATCTTATATCCTAGCTTTAAAAGAAAATCGCAAGCAAAATCTTCCCCTAAATTACCGAATTGTCTTTTAAGACTATATTTTTGTTTTTTATTTTGAACCATGTTTCATGAATAACATATCTTTATGAAATTACTGTGAAAAAATATTAAAATTAATATCTCATTTAAAAAAGTGAGTTCAGAATAATAATTTAAGTGTTATTCATGAAACAATTTACTAATTTAACCTGTGTTTCACGTGAAACATAAGAAAAAACAATATCTGACATAAAAAAGATTATTCTTTTAAAACGATATTATGCAACATATTTTACACCTAATTAAGTTTTAAAAGACTAAAAAGTATTGTCCTTTATCAACATGTCCCCATAGTTATCCCCATATTTTTAAAAACCTTTTATTTTCAACACTTCAAAAAGACTGCGAGTAAATTATTTAAAAGGACTAATTGAAAGTCTTAGATATCACTCAATCGATCTTGTGCGGATAGGGAGAATCGAACTCCCGTCTTATCCTTGGCAAGGATACATTCTACCACTAAACCATACCCGCATTCGTAAATAATTATACAGGTTTTTTTTAAGGACGCAATTTTTGCTTTTTATCAAATGATGAGTTACTATTCTTATATTGCACCTGTGGTGAAATGGATATCACAACGGTCTTCGGAACCGTTATTGTGGGTTCGAATCCTGCCAGGTGCACAACACGAAATATCTTTAAACAGTTATGAAACATACTGGATATGTTAAAATATAATTAAATTCAATTTTTATTATGAACTTGAATAAAAAAATACCAAAAGAGGTTTTAAAAGTCTCAAAAACGTTGGAAGATAAGGGTTTTGAAGTTTTTTTAGTGGGTGGGTGTGTACGTGATTTAATTCTAAAGAAAAAACCTAAAGATTGGGATTTAACAACAAATGCTAAGCCAGAAGAGATAATTGACTCTTTTAAAGACACTTTTTACGAAAATGATTTTGGCACGGTTGGAGTTAAGACAAATTCAAAAAATCCAGCATTAAAAGTAATCGAGGTCACACCTTATAGATTGGAAAGTAAATACTCAGACAAAAGACATCCTGATAAAGTAAAATTCAGTAAAAAAATAAAAAGTGATCTAGCAAGAAGAGACTTTACTATTAATGCGATTGCTTATGGCATCTCTAAAGGACAACTAATTGATCTTTATAAAGGACAAGATGATATTAAAAATTCCGTTATAAAAACAGTAGGAAACCCCGATAAGAGATTTGACGAAGATGCTCTCAGAATTTTACGTGCTATTAGATTTTCCGCCGAACTTGGGTTTGTAATTGAATCAAAAACCTTAAATTCTATTGAAAAAAATAGGAAATTAATCAAAAAGGTTTCACGTGAAAGAATTAAAGAGGAATTTACAAAAATAGTAATGTCAGACAATCCTATGATTGGTTTGGCTTTATGTCAAAAAATGGGTATTTTGAAATATATTTCACCTAAATTAGAAGGAACTGTCGGGGTAGAACAAAACAAAGAGGCTCATAAATTTGATGTTTGGGAACACTCTTTGAGGTCTCTCCAGCATGCAGCAGATAAAAAATTTGATTTAAAAATAAGATTGGCCGCCTTGTTTCACGATATTGCAAAACCTGAAACAAAGTCAACAATTGGTAAAAAAACCTCTTATTTTAGTCATGATTTAGTTGGTGCTTATGTTACTCGTGAAACACTAAAAGAATTGACTTTTTCAAATGAAATCATCAACGAAGTAGCAAAACTGGTTCGTTGGCACATGTTTTTCTCCGATACAGAAAAAATTACTCTTTCTGCAGTAAGAAGATTAATCATGAATGTGGGAAAAGAAAGTATTTGGGATCTTATAAATTTAAGAAAATGTGATCGAGTTGGTACAGGAAGACCTAAAGAAGAGCCTTATAGACTTAGAAAATTCCAGGCGATGATTGAAGAAGCCCTAAGAGATCCGATTTCAGTTTCAATGCTAAAAATAAGCGGGGATGATCTAATAAAAACCTTTCGTCTCAATCCCGGCCCCCATATAGGCTATATTTTGCATGCATTATTAGAAGATGTGTTGGAAGACCCAATTAAAAATAACGAAGATTATTTAACTAAAAGAGCAGAGCAATTATTACAATTATCAGAAAAGGATTTAATAGAGATTGGTAAAAATGCTAAAAAAATAAAAGATAAAGCAGAGGCTGAGGCTATAGAAAATTTAAGAAAAAATAGATTTGTGAAATAAAAAAACCACCTATAGTTTTCCTGAAAAATACGACCAAGAAAGTGAGATTAAAATGGGTTGTGGGATTATTTAATTGTAGTCGATTAAGTAATAATCGACTGATCTTGGGTAATATGAGAAACCTATAGACGGTTTTGTTTGTTCTTGCCATAAAAGCACCGCTTTAAAAAAGGTACTAAGTGACCAACATGCGCGCCTGGCAAGCTATGTGAAAGAACTTATAATGTGCTAATCTGCTAGAAGTATAATCTTTTTAAAGGACATATGTAAAGGACATACATGTGGATAACTTGTCCTTTATAAATCTACTTTTAATTCAATAGGAGCATGGTCAGAACCTAAAACTTTTTCTAAAATTTTTGAAGAAGTTATTTTTTTAGATAAGTTTTTTGAAACAAAAAAATAATCAATTCTCCAACCAATATTTCTATCCCGAGCTCGGGTTTTCATATCCCACCAAGAATATTGAATTTTTTTAGGATTGAGTTTTCTAAAAGTATCAATAAAATCATTTTTTTCCAACTTATCAATCCAAGCTCTTTCTATTGGTAAAAATCCAACACTATTTTTATTTTCATTTGGTCTTGCTAGATCAATTTCATTATGGGCGACATTAACATCCCCACAGAAAATTATATTTTTATGACCTGATTTTTCTAGTCTTTTTATATATTTAAAAAACATTTCGTAATATTTGATTTTAAAATCAAACTTTTCAGGAGAACTGCCTCCGTTAGGAAAGTAACAATTTATTAAAACGAAATCATCATAAAAAAGGGTTATTTGTCGACCTTCTTGGTCCATTTCTTTATTTCCAAAACCAATTTTTATTTTATTTGGTTTCTTTTTACTATAGATGGCAACTCCACTATAACCCTTTCTTATTTTTGACCAATCAAAAAAACTTTCATATCCTTTAGGATTTTTTATTTCTTGGTCTAATTGTTCTGGATGAGCTTTAGTTTCTTGAACACAAAAAAAATCTGGTGACTTCTTCAAAATCCATTCCAGTTTTCCTTTTTTCTGCCAAGCCCTGATTCCATTTACATTCCAAGAAACTATTTTCAACATAATTTTATAATATCATATTAATAATATTGTCTAAATTAATTTCTCTTGCCATGAAATTTTTTATGTATTTCCTTTAAATGTTTATCGGTCACATGAGTGTAAATTTGAGTCGTTGTGATATTGGCATGTCCAAGCAGAGACTGAACGGATCTTAAATCAGCGCCGTTTGATAAAAGATCTGTGGCGAAGCTATGTCGTATAACATGAGGAGTAACTTTTTTAGAAATTCCTGCTTTAATAGCATAAAATTTCACACTTCTTTCTATTGAACGGGGGGTTAGACGAATTGATTCTTGTTTTTTTAAATACTCATCACCAGCTTTACTGGGCACTTGAACAAAAAGAGCTTCATCCATATCTTTTCTTTTTTCTAAATAGGCTTTTAAAGTTTCTTTGGCAAACGAGGAAAGAAAAACAACTCGAACTTTTTCACCTTTTCCACGAACAGAAAGTTCGTCATTTTTTAAATCAATATCTTTATTTAAAGAACATAATTCAGAGACTCTTAATCCAGTAGAAAACAACATTTCCATAATGGCGCGATCTCGTAATCCTTTTAAAGTCGAAGTATCTGGTCCAGACAAAATTAAATTTAGTTCACTCAAAGAAATTAAATCCAAAGACCTTTCAGAAACTTTTGCTAATTCGATCTTATCCGGGGAGAGGGAATCAATATCTCTTTTCATTAAAAATTTCAAAAAAGATCTTATGGCAATTAAATAATAATTTTGAGTTCGTTTTTTAATAGTTTCATTATTTTTTTTGAAAATTCCTGCTGGTTGACGGTTTAACCATAAACGAAAGTCTCTAACTACTCTTTCTGTAATATCAGAAGGTTTAGAAATTTTTTGATTATCAAAAAAACGCTTTAAATACCGGTCGTAGTTTTCAACAGTTTTAATACTACGACCTTTTTCAATCTCTATATATTCAAGAAATTCCTGTTTTAAGGATTCAATTTCGCTTTTTTTATTCATGATTAATAGATATTATAACATTAATGGTGTCGCAAAATAAAAAAGAGGAAGTGTTCTTATTAATAAATATCCCCTTGCATTTAAGATAATCTATGTTATTATATCAATCAATGTTAACTAAAAGAAAAAAAACAACCGCAATTAAAGAGGTACAAGGCCACGATAAAGACACCGGTTCTTCTGCTGTTCAAGCAGCAATTTTAAATAAAAAAATAGACGAATTAGCAAAACATTTAAAGAAAAATCCGAAAGATGTCCATTCCAGAAGAGGACTTTTAGGAATGGTTGCAGACAGAACAACAATTTTAAAATATTTAGAAAAACAAGACCTTAAAAAATATAAAGAAGTTATCAAAAAATTAGGACTTAAAAAATAACAAAAAGCCTTTAGAAGTTTAAATTTTAATTTCTAAAGGTTTTTTTTATTGTTTAAATTCAAAAACGAGTTTCCAAAAATACTTATTCAAGTTAAAATATAATTTATGACAGTAATAAAACACCCGGAGCAAAGGGTAGCCGTCTTAATTGACACGCAAAATTTGTATCACAGTGCTAAAAATCTTTATGGACGAAAAGTTAACTTTGGGGCAGTTCTAAAAGAATCTTTGGCCGGTCGCCGATTAGTTAGAGCCATCGCATATGTCATTACCTCTGAAGCAGGTGATGAACAAGGTTTTTTTGAAGCTTTAGAAAAAGTTGGAATTGAAACAATGACGAAAGACTTGCAAATTTTTGCCGGTGGCGCCAAAAAGGCCGATTGGGATGTTGGGTTAGCAATTGACGCTGTAAAGTTAGGGCATAAAGTAGATTCTTTAATTATAGCTTCTGGAGATGGAGACTTTATTCCGTTAGTAGACTATTTAAAATCAACCAGCGGATGCCAAGTAGAAATTATTAGTTTTGGTAAATCGTCATCAAGCCGACTAATTGAAGTGTCTGACGATTTCATAGACATGGACAAGGATCCTAAGAAATTTTTAATAGGTAAAACTTCAGTTAAAAATAGAATTTGGAAAAAATAATCAATGGATAATGAATTTAAAAATGAAGGAAGAAGAAAGGCTGAGGATTTAATAATAAAAAATCTTCGAACTTTTGAAGATGATATCAAAAATATTGTTGATAAAGAAAAACTCAGCACGACCGACATTTTAGTTTCAGAACAAAAAAAACGTTTAAAACAACTTGAGAAACAAAAAAATGAAGCCTTAAAACCAAGGAAAGTAATAGAAGTACCAAAAATAACAGAATCGCCAAATAAAAAAGTTTTAAATGAGATTGAGGCGACAAAGATAACTGAATCACTGAGTGAGGAGGTTTTGAATGAAATAGAAGCACCTAAAATAACAGAAGCACCGAGCAAAGGAGTCTTGAATAAGATAGAGACGCCAAACAGAACCCCTAATTTTCAAAATTTTGAAACCGGACCAATCAATTTTACTCAAGCTTTAGATGAAAGAGCTGAATCTGAAATCTTTGCAGAAAAAGAAGAAAAGAAAATTAATAAAAAAAGTCCTCGAAATTACAAAATAATTTTAATCTCTGTTTTTTTAATTGGAATAAGTTTAGTAGTATTTTATGTTTCCATTAACTTTAAAGATTTCTTTTTAAAATTAAAAGAAAAACCAATAGAAGTTCAGACATCTAGTTTAATTATGGCAGATAAAACTCTTCAAATTGATACATTAAACAAAACAGCTAGAGAAATTATTGGAAATCTAAGAGATGAAATTAAAAAAGAAACTTTAGCTGAAGAAAATGATTTAATCGAACTGGCTATTGTTAAAAGAATAAAAATAAAAACAGCAAATGACAGCGAAGAGAAAATTTTACTAAGTAAAATAACAAATGCTGATTTCTTCAAATTAATAGAAAGTGAAGCTGAAGATTCTCTCATTAGATCTTTTAGCCCAGAAATAACCATTGGTGTTCATCAAAAGAAAAATGGTTTAGAGCCTTTTATTGTTATGAAAGTAAATTCATTCGAAGAAAGTTTTGCTGGAATGTTAGATTGGGAAGGGAAAATAATTTCTGAAATAAAAGATATTTTTTATGATAAGTTAGGATCCTCACAAGTTTTTGTTGGTGAAAAAATTAAGACAAAACCAGAAGAGATTACCACAAGTTCTTCAACAGCCTCATCCACAGTACCTTTATCTATGTCAACAACCACAGCTTCATCAACATTATCAACAGCATCGACAACTCCGGTAATTGAAATTATTACTTATGATCCTGAAAAATTCGAAGATTTAATCTTGTTAAATAAAGATGTTAGGGTTGTTAAAAACACGTCTGGCGAAATCCTGTTTTTCTATAGTTTTATTAATAGGGAAAACTTGATTATGACAACTAATGTAGAGACTTTTGATCTTGTCTTAAAAAGACTTAACATATCCAAGTTAATTAGATAGAATTAGGGGTATGAACAATGATATTGATATAGAATATTTCAAGGAAAAACTTTTACATAGCAAAGACCTTTTAGAAAAAAATCTCTCAACTATAGGGAGAAAAAATCCTGACAATTTAGAAGACTGGGAAGCTGTTCCAGATGATGATTTTAATAGAAGATCTGCAGATCCAAATAAGTTGGCTGACTCAATCGAAGAATATGAATCAAGAACCGCTACAGTTAAAGAGCTGGAAATATCTCTTCAAGAAGTCAAACGAGCCTTGGGAAAAATAGAAGAAGGAACATACGGAATTTGTGAAATTAGTGGTGAAAAAATCGAAAAAGAAAGACTAGAAGCCAATCCTGCAGCAAGAACTTGTAAAAAACACCTTTCTGAAGAATAAAAATTTATTATTTTTTTAGAAAAAATTGATCTTAATTAAATAAAATTAAGATGTGAATTTTTCCAAAGTTTATAGTGCTCAATCTTCGATATTAACAGCTCATAAAGTAGATATCGAAGTCGACATTTCTAAAGGCCTTCACTCTTTTACTATTGTTGGATTACCCGATAAAGCAATTGATGAATCTCGAGACAGAGTTTCGGCTTCAATAAAAAATTCTGGAATAACATCCCCTAAACAAAAAAATCACAAGGTTGTAATATCTTTAGCTCCAGCAAATATTAAAAAAACTGGGCCAAATTTCGACCTACCAATTGCTTTGGCTTATCTTCAAGCGATTAAAGAAATAAAATTCAATCCTGAAAATCGTCTTTTTGTGGGAGAACTTTCTTTAGATGGAAAGTTACGAAAAATGAATGGGGTTCTGCCAATTATTATTTTTGCTAAAAAGAATAATTTTAAAGAAATCTTTTTACCTTTAGAAAATATTGAGGAGGCCTCTCTTATAAAAGGTATTAATATATATGGAGTTAAAGATCTAAATCAAATAATCAATCATTTAAATAAAAAAGATCAAATAAAACCAGTTAAAAAAACTTTTCTTTCTCAACCCAAAGATAATTCAGAGAATCAGATAGATTTTTCAGATATCAAAGGCCAAGAAGATGCTAAAAGGGCCTTATCTATAGCTGCTGCGGGGGGACATAATATTGCTTTTTACGGCCCTCCTGGAACAGGAAAAACTATGCTGGCAAGAAGTTTTAAAAAAATTCTTCCCTCGCTTTCCTATAAACAAATCATCGAATGTACCTCAATTCATTCAATAATCGATGATAAAGAAAATAATTTAATCATCGAACCGCCTTTTAGATCTCCACATCATACAGCCTCTTATACTTCCATAATCGGAGGGGGCACAAACTTGAAACCAGGAGAAATTACTTTGGCTCATAATGGTATTTTGTTTTTGGATGAATTACCAGAATTTGACAGGAGAATTATAGAATCTTTAAGGCAACCAGTTGAAGAGGGGTCTATTTTTATTTCCAGAATAAATGAAAAAAAGAAATTTCCAGCAAAATTTATCTTGATTGTTTCTATGAATCCTTGTCCTTGTGGATATTACAAAACAGGAGTAAAAGTGTGTAAATGTCAAAATAATATTATAGAAAAATATCAAAAAAAGATTTCTGGACCGATGATAGATAGAATTGATATGTGGGTGGAAGTTAACAACATTAACAATGATGAACTTTTACAAAAAACTAAAAAAGATGTGGCAGAAAGTGAATCTGAAATTATTAAAAAAATGGTTATTAAGGCTCGAAAAATTCAAAAAGAAAGATTTAAAAAAGAAAAGCTTAATAAAGAAATCACTCCTCGAGAAATTCAAGAGTATTGCGATTTAAATTTTGAAACAAAAAAGATTTTAAACCAAGCCTCTGAGAAATTAAACTTATCAGCCAGAAGTTATCATCGAATTTTAAAAATCTCCAGAACAATAGCCGATCTTGAGGGTTCAGAGAAAATAAAAACGCCTCATTTATTAGAGGCCTTACATTACAGAAAAAAAGATTAGGGAATTTTTATTTACAAATAGAGCCAACAGAACAATTAGCTAGAGGATTTTTGGCTCCACGAACTTCAAAATGGAGATGATTTCCAGTTGAACGTCCAGTTGAACCGACATAACCGATGACTTGCCCTTTCTCTACATATTGACCAACATAAACAATATTACTACTATTATGAGAATATAAAGTTTGAGTACCATTGTTATGAGAAATAACAATCATATTTCCATAACCTCCATTCCAACCTCCTTGTTTGCTAGTAATAACTTTACCACTAGCCGCTGCGGTAATTGGAGTTCCTGCGCTTGCTCCAATATCAATTCCATTATATCCATGAACGCCTTGAGTGATAATTCCACCGGAAACTGGGTTACTGTAGTAACTTCCAGCCACGGCTTTACCAGGACCAGCAATTTTAGTTTTACTATTACTGGTGTTTTTTTCTACCTCTCGATTTACCAAATCAACATTAGGCACAATAATTTTATCTCCTGGTTTTAATTTAATATCATCATCTAAACCGTTAAATAAAGCAATTTCCCTTACATCTGCTTCATAAATATCTGCGATATCTTTAATCGTCCCCCCATTTTTTACAACATGGGTAATACCAGAAACAGGTAAAATGATAAGATTTTGTCCTGGATGAATTGGACCATCTAAATCATTAGCCCATCGAATAGTATTAACTGAAATTTGAAACATTTTGGAAATTTGAGACAAGGTATCTCCTTCTCTAACTTCATAAAGACTGATGTGCCCAGCATTTTTAGCAGCCTGTTCTATATCTAAAATAGTACCGGAAACTCCTGTTTCAGCGACCAAGGCAACTCCGTCAATAATTGAAATGTCTCCGCCACCCTTGGCCGGATTTGGATCAAAATTAGTGGCCGCCTGTAAAATTGAGAGATTTTGAGAGTTACTATTTTCAGAAACAAGATTACTAATTTCAGTTCTTTTTTCTGGAAAAACAATGAATTGACTATCTGAGATTAAAGAAAAAACCCCTGTGATACTCACAAAAGGCAAAATTGAGAAAGTAAGAAAAGGAAAGGTTAAAAATCCCTTTATTATCCCACTTTTTATGATCATTTGACGTTTTTTGCCTACCGGCAAGGGGTCAAAATCTTGAATATTAGATTTAATAAGCCTTATTTTAAGCGGTTTTAGAGATTCTGAATAAAATCATCTGAATTTCTGCCCTCCCATCCTGCTTCCCAGTATATAAAACTCAAAATAAAAGTCAATCTATCTTTTAACCCAAAAAAATATTAGAATGGGTTAGTAAATGTCATACCTAGAAGAGCTGAATATTGCTCAGAAAAAAGCTGTTCAACATATTAACGGACCTCTATTAATTTTAGCTGGAGCGGGGGCCGGAAAAACTCGAGTTATCACTTATCGAATAGCTCATCTTATTAAAAATGGAGTTTCTCCACATGAAATTCTAGCTGTGACTTTCACTAATAAAGCCGCCAAAGAAATGCGGGATCGAATAAACGACATTCTTTTAAACAAGGTTGATTTTAATTTACCCGTTTCTGTTAGTAGTAGACCTTTTGTCAGAACTTTTCATTCACTTGGAGTTCATATCATTAAGGAAAATGCTGAAATTTTAAATTTACCAAAATTCTTTTCTATTTTTGATAGTGGTGACTCAAAAAAAATAATTAGAGACTCTATGGTGGAAAATGGATTTGATCCTAAAGAACATGATCCGAGAAAAATTCAATCGATTATTTCTAATCAAAAAAATCAATTAATTTCTATCTCTGATTACGAAACGAGTGACTCAAAAAATAGTTATTTAGGAAAAATCATATCCAGAGTATGGGCAGATTATGAAAAAAAATTACAATCAGAAAAAGCCTTAGATTTTGATGACCTTCTTATTAAAACAGTTGAACTTCTGCAAAAAAATCCTGATATTTTAAATAAGTATCAAAAAATTTGGAAATATATTCATATAGATGAATATCAAGACACAAATAAAGTTCAATATTTAATTTCAAATCTTTTATCTAATAAACATCAAAATATCTGTGTAGTTGGAGATATTGATCAAAACATTTATTCATGGAGAGGGGCCACTATTAAAAATATTCTAAATTTTGAAAAAGATTATCCAAACGCGACTGAAATTATTTTAGAAGAAAATTATCGATCCACTCAAAATATTTTACAAGCAGCAAATGAGGTTATTATAAAAAATAAAGATCGAAAAGAAAAAAATCTTTTCACTAAAAATGGAGAAGGGGATAAAATTATTATCTACCAAGCAATAGACGAATATGACGAAGCAAATTTTATTGTGCAAGAAGCGAAAAAATTAATTACGGTGGGCTCTCAACCAGACGAGATCGCTTTTCTTTACCGAACAAATTTTCAATCTCGGGTTTTGGAAGAAATCTGTCTTCAAGAAAATTTACAACATCAAGTTATCGGCACTCGTTTTTTTGAACGACGAGAAGTGAAAGATATTTTGTCATATATCAAAGCGGCTATTAATCAAGAAGATTTAACAAATTTGGGTCGGATAATAAATATTCCTAAAAGAGGAATTGGAAAAACTACTTTATTAAAAATTTTAAGCAAACAAGAAGACTCTCTAAATAGTTCTACAAAACAAAAAGTAAACAACTTTAGATCTTTTCTCTCTCAAATAAATGCAGAAATTAAAACTAAAAAACCACATGAAGTGATTATTTTCATTAGTCAGAAATCTGGCTTAGAAGAATCTTTAAAATCTGAAGGGGACGACGGATTAGAAAGGTTGGCCAATATTCAAGAATTAGCTTCTTTGGCCAAAAAATACGAAGTTTTTGAACCAGAAGAGGCGATGGAGAAAATGTTGGAAGACGTCTCTCTTTCAACCGACCAAGACGAAATGGAAAAAACGAACGGTGGAGTAAAGTTAATGACTGTTCACGCCGCCAAAGGACTTGAATTTGAGAATGTTTTTGTAACTGGTTTGGAAGCAGGGCTTTTTCCTCAAAATAAATTTATCGATTCGAAAAAAGATAATGAGGAAGAGCGTCGACTTTTTTATGTGGCTATCACTCGAGCTCGAAAAAAACTTTATTTAACCTATTCTAGTTTCAGAACGATTTATGGTTCCAAAGAAATAAATATGCCTTCCGAATTTTTGAATGATATTAGTGATGATATATTGGAATATAAATCTTTTGAAGAAAATTATGAGAACGATTCAGAAAATAATCAACCTCGGAGAGAATATTTAATCGATTTCTAAAAATATGAAAATTTTTCCTAAAAAATCTCTTGGTCAAAACTTTCTGAAATCAGAGGGAGCCTTAAATACTATTATTCAATCTGGTCAAATCCAAAAGGACGATTTAATCTTGGAGATTGGACCGGGGCAGGGGGCCTTAACGGAAAAATTATTAGCTTCTGGAGTAAAAGTCTTAGCGATTGAAAAAGATTCGGAATTAATTTCTTTTTTAGAAAATAAATTTTCAGAGGAAATAAAAACAAATCAATTAGAAATCTTAAAACAAGATATTTTGAATTTTGATCCAGATCAGAAAATAAGAAAATATAAAATTATCGCCAATATTCCATATTACATAACCGGTGCCATCATTCGAAAATTTTTGAGCGCCAAAAATCAGCCAGAAAAGATGGTCTTATTAGTTCAAAAAGAAGTCGCTCAAAGAATTGTGGCTCGAGACCAAAAAGAAAGTCTTCTCTCTATCTCAATTAAAATTTATTGTGAACCAAAAATTGAAAAAAATGTTTCTGCCGGATCTTTTGTTCCCACGCCTAAAGTTGACTCAGCTATTGTTTCATTTGAAAATATTTCCAAAGATTCTTTTCTAAAAAACAAAATAAACGAAAAGAACTTTTTCAAAATTCTCCATTTTGGTTTTGCTCATAAGAGAAAAACTCTGAAAAAAAATCTGGGATTTTTTTCTGAAAATAACGAAATCGAAAAAATTTTAGAAAAATTAGCAATAAATCCAAAAATCAGGGCCGAGGATTTATCATTAAAAGATTGGATAGAAATAACAAAAGAAATAAAAATTAAAAACTAGGAAAAGCACTTGTTCCAACTCCAGGAGTGAAATTAACTGCTCCAAAAGTCGGAACAGGAATTGGACCAACAAAACACACTCCGGTACCTGTAGTGTAAGTTCCTAAAATGTTATTGCCCGGCAAAAAAGCAAAGAAGGGATAAATTTTAGAAAAACCAAGTTGAATATTAATAATTTGAGGCATCTTGGTTCTCATGTCAAAAAAATAAATCAACAAACCTCCATTGGCGCAAGGAAGAACAATCAAAATTGGTCCACCAAAAGGAACATTAAGGCCTACTGGAATACTTTCTGCGGTATCAATTAAACCACCAGCGTCAGGAACTCCTGCTCCTTTTAAAATATCAAAAGGACTTAAGTCATCGAAAAGACCAGCGTGAGTAACTGATGGTATTAAAATCAACGAAATGATTAAAATTCCATAAAATGTTTTTTTAAGATTAAAAAATAA
>CAZTQC010000004.1:0-14584 GCA_964615685.1 uncultured Candidatus Saccharibacteria bacterium | reverse complement strand
AATAAAATGTTATTCTCTTAACAAGATATTTCGTTAAAATCTTGTTAAATTTATTAAAATCATCATAAGAACTATGGTTAAATTATCCTTTAAACCTAAGCAAATTAACAAAAAATTACTTTCTGTTCTAAATGAAAGATCTCAAGACATCCTTACTAAAAGATATGGACTTGGGACCAAAGATACTTCCAAAATGACTTTGGAGGCTATTGGAAATGAGTATAACATTACTCGAGAAAGAGTTCGACAAATTGAAGACCACGGTTTAAGTTCAATTCGAAAATCAAAAATCTATAGTGAAGTTGAAAGTAATTTAGAAGAACTAAGAGGAGTTATTGAAGAAATGGGAGGAGCTATTTCCGAAGCCGATCTTTTAGATGAAATTTCAAATAATGTTAGTGAAAAAAATCACATTCATTTTTTGTTAGTTGTCGGAAACTTTTTTTTCAAGAAAAAAGAAGACGAAAATTTTGTTCCTCGCTGGTATTTAGATGAAAAAACACTCAATGAAGTTGAAAAAAATATCAAAAAACTATATAGCAACATGGGCGACGATTCAATTATTTCAGAAGATGAAATAGTGAAAAATCTTTTAAATCAACTAAAAAATGTTTCAGAAAAATACAAAAGAGAAGAAGTTGTTAAAAGATGGCTTAGAATGTCTAAAAAAATATCATCAAATCCATTAGGTGAATGGGGTAAAACCACTTCTTCTAATATAAATGTTAAAGGTATTCGAGATTATGCTTTTTTGGTTATTCGAAAACACGGTTCTCCGGTTCACTTTAAAGAAGTGGCCTGCTTGATTACTAAATTATTTAATCGAGAAGCTCATGTGGCGACTTGTCATAATGAATTAATCAAAGACCCTAGATTCGTTTTGGTTGGACGTGGTTTGTACGCCCTAACTGAATGGGGATACTCTTCAGGAGTAGTTCGAGACGTGATTTCAGAAATTTTGAAAAGAGAAGGTCCTTTGACCAAAGAAGATATTATTGAAAAAGTTCTTAAAGAAAGATATGTTAAAGAAAACACTATTTTAGTAAATCTTCAAAATTCCAAAAACTTTAAAAAGGATTCGGAAAATAAATACTCTTTAGTTTTTTAAGTTAGAAAAGCAAGGAAACTTTTGCTTTTCTTTCGAACTTTTATGATAAAATAAAAGGAATATGGATAATTTGATTGAACAAGTTATAGATTTCTTATTCTTTTTGTTCCCCTTTTTTATTGTTATTTTTCTAGGGTCTTTTCTCTTTAAATTATGGTTAAATTATGTTCGAAAACTATTTTTAGAAAATCAAGAATATGCTTTGCTTCGAATATATCCGACTCGGGAAATTTATAAAACGCCGGCGGCGATGGAATTAATTATTGAATCTCTTTATCAAACTGGTGGTGAAGGGGATTGGGTTGATTTATATTGGAAAGGACAAACCCGGCCAACCTTTTCTTTAGAAATTGTCTCCCATGGTGGAGAAGTTGCTTTTTACATGTGGACTCGAAAAGAATTTTCTAAGATGATTGAGAATCAAATTTACGCCCAATATCCTGGAATCGAGATTGATCAAGTGGAAGATTATTCCCAAAAAATAGATTATGAGTCAGGAGATTTTTCGATTTTTGGGGTGGAATTTAAATTAACCGCTAGTGATCCTCTTCCCATTAAAACTTATATTGATTATCATTTAGATAAACCATCAGAGGATCCGGGTTCTTCTGACATCGATCCTTTGGCGACTACTTTAGAAGCTTTCGGCTCGATTCGCCAAGGAGAAAATATTTGGTTGCAAATTATCATTAAGGCTCACAAAAAAGAAGATAAAAAAGAAGGGACCTGGTTTGGTAAAACTGACAATTGGATAGATGGAGCCAAAAAAGAAATAGTTAAGATCCGAGAAGAATCAGTCATGAAAAATGATGATAGCTCAATTTCTTTTCCTTTATTAACAAAGGGACAAACAGATAAAATTGCCGCCATCGAAAAAAGTGTTTCTAAACTTGGTTTTGATTGTGGAATTCGAGGAATTTATATCGCGGAAAAAGATGTTTTTGACAAGGGGAGCATTGCCGCTTTAATTGGCTCTCTTCAACAATATGGCTCTCCCTATTTAAATGGTTTTAAACCCGGTCAAAAAACCAAATTTGATTATAGATATCAAGATTTTTTTGGTACGAAATTGAGAAAAATGAAAGATCAAATTTTTCATGACTATCAAAAAAGAGCCTATTGGGGGACTGCTTTAAATAAAAAAAGAAGGCAAAAATTTGTTTTAAATAGTGAAGAGCTTGCCACAATCTTTCATTTCCCAAGTAGCGCCACGGGAACACCAACCCTAAGAAGAGTGGAATCGAAAAAATTCGAAGCTCCTTCAAACTTACCCATTCAGTAATATTTCATATGAAAGTCTTCGATAAGGTTTTGAAAAAAAGAGAAAAAAAAGAAAGTTTAGGTTATCTAAAGATGCCGAAAATCTTCTTTCTGATTTTTCTTCTTTGTCTTTTCTTTTTTATCTTTTTAACTAAACCCCCTAAGAACTTTGAAAATTATTCAGAAATTCAAATCAAAGAAGGATCCACTATCAGACAGGCTTCTGAATTACTAAAAGAAAAAAATATTATTAGATCAAGAAATCTTTTTAATATTTTAGTTCAATTGTCAGAAAACAAAACGGTTTCTTCTGGAAGATATATTTTCGAAAATCCGGCCTCGGTTTTTCGAGTTGCAGAGAGATTAATAAATTCTGAATACGGATTACCAACCCAAAACGTTACTTTGTCCGAGGGAATGACAGTAGCTGAAATGGCCGAAAAATTGGATCAAACATATGAAAATTTCGATACAGAATTATTTTTAGAATTAGCCACTTCTTTTGAAGGCTATCTTTTCCCAAGTACCTATAAATTTAATGTGGACGTTACTGCTGAAGAGGTTCTACAAACTTTGGTAAAAACTTTTATTTCGCAAATTGCCACAATTGACCAAGAAATAATTAATTCTAGATTTGATTTAGACGAAATAATTATTATGGCTTCGATCATTGAAAAAGAGGCCACCAAAGAAACCATTCAAGACGTTAGCGATCTTCTTTGGGGAAGAATCGAAGCTGATATGCCCCTGCAAGTTGATGCTCCTTTTGTTTATTCAATAGGAAAGGGGACTTTTGATTTGACTCAGGAAGATTTACTAGAAGATGGCCCTTATAATACTTATTTAAATCTAGGCTTGCCTCCCACCCCTATCTCTAATCCTGGTTTAGAATCAATTTTGGCAGCGGCCAACCCTCGACCAACTGAAAATGTTTACTTTCTAACTGGTTTAGACGGTGAAATGTATTTTGCTAAAAGTTTTGAAGAACATAAAAAAAATAAAGCCTTATATTTAAAATAAAAAACTTTTAAAAAATTGTGTTTCAAACTAAAAATGTTAAAGTATTTTTAAAAAAAATATGAAAAAAGTCTTTGTTGGATTATCTGGAGGAGTCGACAGTTCTGTCGCTACACTTTTGTTGAAAAAAGCCGGGTACGATGTTACCGGAGTTTTTATTAAAGCTTGGCACCCTGATTTTTTACCTTGTAACTGGAGAGCTGAAATGCACGATGCGATGAGAATTTGTGCTCGTTTAAATATTCCTTTTTTATTATGTGATCTAGAAAAAGAATATAAAGAAGAAATTATTGATTATTTAATAGCTGAATATAAAAATGGAAACACCCCAAATCCAGATGTTTTGTGTAATAAAAAAATAAAATTTGGTAATTTCTTAAAATTTGCAGAAGAGAGAGGAGCCGATTTTGTGGCAACTGGTCACTATGCCTTAAAAGAACAGGAGGGTTCAAATTTAAAATTACTAATTCCTAAAGACCTCGAAAAGGACCAAACTTATTTTTTATGGACTTTAAATTCAGCGACTTTATCAAAGATTTTATTTCCTTTAGGAAATTTAGATAAAAAAGAAGTTCGGAATTTAGCTAATCAGAATCTCCTTCATACAGCTAATAAGAAAGATAGCCAAGGACTGTGTTTCATTGGCCATGTGGATATTAAGAGTTTTTTAAAAAGATACATCGAAACCCAAAAAGGTGAGGTTTTAGATTTAGAAGGAAAAGTTATAGGAACTCATGATGGATCTGAATTATATACAATAGGAGAAAGACGCGGTTTTCTCTTATTTAATCAAATCAACCAATCAAAGCCCCATTACATCGTTAGAAAGGATCTGTTAAAAAATACTTTAACTGTTTCCGAGTTGGATTCAATAACCGAAAATTTAAAAATTAAAAAAATATCTTTGCAAGAAGTAAATTTGATTAATCCCCATTTTAATTTGTCCAAAAAAATTACAATACGAACAAGATATCGGGGGAATTTTATAAGTGCTCAACTCAAAAAAACCTCAGATTCTTTTGAATTAGAAATCGAAGAGGGAACGGAGGACGTGGCCCAAGGACAATCTATTGTTTTTTACAATGGTAAAGAGTGTCTGGGTGGAGGAGTAGTAAAAAAAACTTTTTAAAATAAATTTTCTTCTGAAATTTGAATGTGTTATAATTTCAGATAATCTTTTCAAGATTTAAATATGGAAAATAAAACTATCTTAAGTGTTATCTTTTTAATAATCGTTGCTATTTTTGGTTATGCGATTTTTAAAAATAATCAGAATTTAAAAATTACCGAGGAAATTTCCGATAAAAATATCGAGACCGAAGATGTTCGAAAGGTTCAAAAGACAATTGATTTAAAATATAAATACCAAGAAGGAAAAAATATTTTCGTGGGTACCATTGATTTAAAAAATTCTTGTGATAAATTTTCTGCTGAAATTTCAGACGAAGGAATTGAAAAACAAATTGATCTTTTGATTAAGGAAAATAATCTCGGAGAGAATTGCGAAGAAACTGAAATTCAGAAAACATTTCGAATTGAAATACTTGGGAAGAAAGATGAAAATGTTCTAGTAACACTAAACGGAGAGCTGATTAATTTAAATATTTTTCCCATTTCGGAAAATGAAGATATAGATGAAATTGAGACTTATGAAAAAAAATAATTTTCCAGAAAAAATTCATATTGTAAAAAATAATGGTGAATTTGAAAACTTTGATAAAGAAAAGTTACGAAATTCTTTGTTAAAAGCCGGAGCTTCAATGACGGTGACAAATGATATTATCAAGAACATAGAAGAAAATTTAACAGAAGGAATTACCACCTCAGAAATTTATAAAATCGCCTTTAGAATGGTGAGAAAAAAAGAAAAAGCGACAGCCCTTCGCTATTCTATTAAAAGATCAATTTTAACTTTAGGACCAACCGGTTTTCCTTTTGAAAAATTTATGGAACGAATCTTTCAGATTAAAGGGTATCAAACTAAGGTTGGTCAGGTTTTAATGGGACGATGCGTCGAACATGAAGTTGATTTAATGGCTTACAATAAAGACGAATTGGCTTTAATGGAAATCAAATTTCATAATACTCTTAATATTAAAACCGACACCAAAGTCGCTCTTTATGTTAAGGCTCGATATGACGATATGAAGGAGAATTCTATTTACTTGAAAGGTGGGGAAAAAAGAAAACCAACTCGTTGTATTTTAATCACTAATACCAAATTTACTCAAAGTGCCGAGCAGTACGCTGTTTGCAATGGTTTAGATTTGATAAGTTGGGATTATCCTCAAAAAGGAAATCTTTATGATTTAATAAATGAAACAGATTTAATACCAATTACAGCCTTAAGTACTTTAAATAAAACTCAAAAAGATCAACTAATTCAAGAAAATTTTATATGCTGTGATCAAATTCGAGATCGAAAAGGAATATTAGATAAAATCGGTTTAAATAAAGATAAAATAAATAAAGTTTTAGAAGAGATAAAACTTTTAGAAGAAAAGCAAAATTTAAATTAAAATTAAAATTATGACTTCAAATGAAATTAGAGAAAAATTTTTAAATTTTTTTAAGGAAAGATCTCATGCCATCTTACCGTCGGCTTCTTTGATTCCAACAGATCAAAAAGGAAAGACTAATTTAACTCTTTTTAATACGGCGGGAGTCCAACCACTAATTCCGTATTTATTAGGACAAAAACATCCTCAAGGAAAAAGATTGGTTAGTTCTCAAAAATGTATTCGAACTATTGATATCGATGAAGTTGGTGATAAATCACATTTAACTTTTTTTGAAATGTTGGGTAATTGGTCTTTGGGTGATTATTTTAAAGAGGAAGCCATTTCGTGGAGTTTTGAATTTTTAACTTCGAAAGAAGAGGGGTTGGGTCTGGATCCTCAAAGAATTTATGTCACGATTTTTTCTGGTAATGAATTTAGCGAAAAAGATAATGAGGCCTTGGAAATTTGGAAAAAGTTTTTACCAGAAAGTCGGATTTATTTTTTAGAATCTAATTGGTGGGAAGCTGGAGAAAATGGCCCTTGTGGTCCCGATACTGAAATGTTTTACGATTTAACTCAAAAAGGCTTGGGAGAAATGACTTCAGCAGAATTTAAAATAGCGGATGATCAAGAAAATGTTGTGGAAATTTGGAACAATGTTTTCATGCAATTTGAAAAAGAAAATAATAAAATTATTGGGAATTTGCCCTTTAAGGCTGTTGATACCGGGGCTGGTCTCGAAAGAATTTTAACAGTGGTTAATCAAAAAGAAAGTATTTTTGAAACTGACTCTTTTGAAAAAATACTGGGAAAAATACAAGCCGAAGCTTCGAATTACGATGAAAAGTCGGGTCGTATCGTTGCCGATCATGTTAAGGCGGCCACGATGATTATTTCTGACGGAATTTTGCCATCAAATACAGATCGGGGATATATTTTACGCCGACTTTTGCGCCGAGCTATTAGACACGCCGACAAAATGAATTTACCGAATCATTTTTTAATCTCTTTGGTTCCTGAAATAAAAAACCTTTACCAAAAAGTTTATGAAAATATAAATTTGGAAGAAGTTATAAGAGTTATAGAAATTGAAGAAAATAAATTTAGAAAAACTTTAAAACGAGGCCTCTCTGAATTAGAAAAATTAATTAAAACTGAAAAAAATATTTCTGGCCAAGAGGCCTTCATTCTCTTTTCCACTTTTGGTTTTCCTGTTGAGCTCACCGAAGAAATTGCCTCGGAACAGGGAATAAAAATTGAACTTGAAGATTTTTCAAAAGAAATGAAAAAACATCAGGAGCTGTCCCGAATCTCAACCGAAAATAAATTTAAAGGGGGATTAGAAACTCTGGGACAAATGGAAATTAAGTATCACACAACCACTCACTTATTGCATCAAGCCCTTCGAGATGTCTTGGGAGATCATGTGGCTCAAAAAGGTAGTAGTATTAATGCAGATCGTTTACGATTTGATTTCTCTCATCCAGAAAAATTAACAGAAGAAGAGAAAATACAAATTGAAGAGATCATCAATCAAAAAATTCAAGAGGCCTTACCAGTTCATCAGATAATTTTATCCAAAGAAGAAGCTGAAAAAACAGGAGCTCTCCATTTTTTTGATCAAAAATATGGAGAGGAAATAAGTTTGTATTATATTGGCCCAGATTTATCAAAAGCTTACTCAAAAGAATTTTGTGGTGGACCACATGTTAAAAATACTGCAGAACTAATTCATTTTCAAATCACTAAAGAAGAGGCTAGTTCTGCTGGAGTTCGAAGAATTAAAGGCATTTTAAAAACAGAATAAAGGAAAAATCTAAAAATCATTTTAGAAATAAGTTATAATTCTCTTTAAGAGTCATGAAATTTTTTAATAAAAAAATAAAAGAACCATCTAGAGGACTGACTTTAATTTTAGACGTTCGAAGTTCTAGTGTTGGTGGCGTTGTGATGCAGTTCATCAAAGATGGCCCGTCAGTTATTTTGGCGGCCGAAAGAGATTATTTTTATTTTGAAAATTCAGTAAAATCTTCCGAATTTATTGCTCGAGCCGAAGTTTCCCTCAATCATGTTTTAGAACAATTAATTAATAAAACTTCTTATTCAAAACCAATTTCATCCATTGAAATTTTTTACGGCTCACCTTGGTATAAAACTTATATTAAAAATTTTATTTCCGATGACAAAAAAGAAACAGTTTTGACGAAAGACCGTTTCGAAGAAATAATTGAGAAAATTTTAAAACAAGAAAACAGTCAGAATATTATTTTGGAAAAAGACTTGATCTCAGTTACGTTAAACGGTTATAAAACTCAAAACCCATTTCACAAGAAAACAAAAAAAATTGAACTTTCTTTATATTTATCAATTCTTCATAAAGATACTCGTAAAAGATTTTTAAAAATAATTTCCAAATACCTAAACACTAGAAAAATAAAAGGGCACACCCACCCTTTATCAACCTTTAAAGTTTTAAACAAGATTTTTTTTCACGAAAAAAACTATGTCATTTTTGACATTAGTGGAGAAATGACAGAGATCACGATTATTCGAGAGGAAAAAATTGTTAAATTGATTTCAATTCCTCACGGCAGTAATTATTTTATTCGAGGTCTTTCTAAAAAATGTAAATATGATTTTGAAACTGCCTTTCTAAAATTGAAATTATTATCTTCAAAAGAGGTTGATCCGCTTTGTAAAAAAGACAGTGAAAAAGCTTTTGCAAAAATAAAAGAAGAGTGGTTTGAAATCGTGAAAAAAGCTTTAGAGGAAGCAAAAATTCAATCAATGCCACACACCTTTTACGTTTCGACGGATCAGGAAGTTCAAGAATTAATCGACAATATTTTGAAAGACATGGGTGGTTATTTCGAAACTTTTAAAATAGGAAAAAAGCCAGTGAGACACTTATTGTCTTCCAAATCAATGGAAAATCTTTGTTTTTACAAAAATGATAATATCAAAAAAGATGCCCAATTATCACTTTGGGGCTCTCTTGTGGAATTGACTGAAGATTTAAATTAATAATTCTGTTAATATTAAAGATATGGAAAAAGAAATTTTAGCTGACATTACAGCTCCCGCTCATAAAAAAAGATCAATTCGAGACATTCCGATTCCGCCAACCCGAAGAAATAATTCGGACTCAAAAAATAGTTTTGAAAATGATTCTTTTGAAATCAATTTAAAAAAAGATCGAGAAGAATATGAAGTAAAAGATTTGAAAGAAAAGATACCTCCTCGAAAAATAACTCCTGATGATTTTGAGGATGATTATGAAGAGGAGCCTTACAAAATAAAAGGCCGAGGGAAAAAGAAAAAAATTATTTTCGGAAGTATTTTTATTCTGGTTTTAGTTTTTGTTTTGATGTCCTTTTTTGAAAAAGCCACAGTGATTATTTATCCTAAAAGTGCGTCAGCTGAAATCAATGAGAATTTAGAAATATTTGAAATTGATAGTTTAAATAGTGAATTTGAACTTGGTTACAGAGAACTGAATTTTTCAAAAGAAGATGAGGTGGTTATCAGCACCACGGGAGAAGAAAAAATTTCAGAGAAAGCCTCTGGAGAAATTACTATTTTTAATGAGTTTACAACTAAAGAACAGGGTCTATTAAAAAATACTCGTTTTGAATCTTCAGACGGGAAAATTTATACTGTTGCTGATTCCATCAGTGTGCCTGGATACACGGAAAAAGATGGGAAAATTATTCCCGGAAAATTAGATGTTGTGGTTCACGCTAAAGAAGTTGGTGAAAACTACAATATTGATGGGGAAATGAATTTCACTATTCCTGGATTTAAAGGCCAGGAGCAATTTGATCATTTTTACGCTAAAAATAAAACTGGCATCACCGGAGGATTCAACGGAATAAAAAAGGTTGTCTCAGAAACAGACTTAGAAAATGCTAAAATTGGATTAACTGCAAGCCTTAAGCAGAAAATTCTAAATGAAATTCAAGAGCAGCTTCCTCAAAATCTTGTTCCAATTTATTCTGAGGATAAATTTGTTTTCTCAGAAGTGATCCAAGAAAATTATGAAGATGACAAAGTTAAAGTGAAAATGACTGGTAATTTAAGCGTCATGGTTGTAGATAAGAGTCAATTAGCCAAAAAAATCGCCGAGAAAAAACTTTCAGATTATCGAAAAAATGAAGAAATTTCTATTGTTAATTTGAATGAATTAACAATCAAATTTATAGAGGAAAACAATGATTCAGAACTTGATACTCAAAAAACTTTTGTAAATTTAGCAGGACAGGCTAAATTTGAATGGCAAAACGATGAAAATTTATTACGTGATGAATTAGTAGGGATAAATCGTTCGAAGATTAAAGACGTTTTCAGCGGATTCACTGGAATTACTAAAGGAGAAGTGACAATTATTCCTTTCTGGAAAACAAGTTTCCCAGATAAAAAAGATAATATCACCATAAACGTCGAGCACCCTTATTAAAACGACTTAGTGTACTTGACTAAGATTAAAAGTTTGTTAACATATAGCCCTGTGAGTAAAATCGAGGAGAATAAAGAAGATAATATCGAAGGTATAATTATCGAAGCCTTGCCAGAAGCAATGTTTAAAGTCTTAACAGACGATAAAAAAGAGATTTTGGCTTATTTAGCAGGAAAGATGAGAGTGCACCGAATACGAGTTTTAATAGGAGATCGAGTTTTAATGAAGGTAGATCAGTATGGAGGAAAGGCTCGAATTTTTAAAAGATTATAAACATGCAAGTAAAATCATCAGTCAAAAAAAAGTGTCGAACTTGTAAAGTTATTAAACGCAAGGGTATTATTTATGTTACCTGCCCAAATCCTCGACATAAACAAAGACAGGGTTAACTCTTTACAAACCCCACAAAATTTGTTATTTTTGGAAAATTAATTATGAGAATATTAGGAATCACATTACCAGACGAAAAAAGGTTAGAAATCGCTTTAACAGCGGTTTATGGCATTGGTAGACCGATGGCCCACACTATTTTGAAAAAAACAGGAATTGATGTTGGTAAAAAGCCAAAAGATTTAGGTCCGGAAGAAGAAAAGAAAATTAGAGAAGAAGTAGATAAATTAAAATTAGAAGGAGATATTAGAAGAGAGGTTTCTTCTAATATTAAGAGATTAAAAGATATCGAGGCTTATCGTGGCACCAGACATGCAAAAAGACTTCCAACCCGAGGTCAAAGAACTAAAACAAATTCTCGAACTCTAAAAGGAGTGAGAAAAACTATGGGTTCAGGTAGAAAATCTGTAGATAAAAAATAATTATGGGAAAGAAAAAAATTGTAAATAAAGGGGGAGATGAAAATATTAAAAAAGGAGGAAGCGCTAAAAAGGTTTCCAGAAAAAAATTAGAATCTGGTATTTTACATGTTCAATCAACTTTTAATAATACAAAATTAGCTTTGACTGATGAAAAAGGAAACATGGTCGCTGCTTCTTCAAGCGGAGCGCTAGGATTTCGAGGAGCAAAAAAGGGAACTCCTTTTGCTGCTTCTAAATCAGCAGAAGAATTATTAGAAAAAGCCGAAAAATTAGGATTGAAACAAATAAAAGTAATCGTAAAGGGAGTTGGTTCTGGACGCGAAGCTTCTATTCGAAGTTTTGTCAGTAAAGGAATCCAAATCAGTTCAATTTTAGACACCACTCCGGTTCCACACAATGGGCCAAAACCTAAAAAATCTCGTAGAGTATAATAAGAATTATGAAAATAGGACCAAAATACAAAATAGCAAGAAGATTAGGAGCCGCAGTTTTTGAAAAAACTCAAACTCCAAAATTCGCTTTATCTGAACAAAAGAAAAAAGAGACAAGAAAATTTACTCGTCAAAGATCAAGTTATGGTGTTCAATTAATTGAAAAACAAAGAATAAAATACACTTATGGTATATCTGAAAAGCAATTAGCTAAATATGTCAAAGAAATAATTAACTCTAAATCAAAAAATCCAGCAGAAGACTTATTTATAAGACTAGAGAAAAGATTAGACACCATTGTTTTAAGATCTGGCCTGGCTAAAACTCGCTACCAAGCTAAACAAATGGTTTCCCATGGACATATCACAATTGGAGGTAAAAAAGTAACAGTTCCTTCCATTCAAGTTTCAGAAAAAGACGATATTTCAGTTAAAGAATCTAAGAAAAATAAGGCCCTTTTCCTAGATTTTGAGGAAAGATTTAAAGATGTTATTGTTCCAGAATGGATAATTGTTGATCCAAAAACTTTTTCTGTAAAAATTAAAGGTTTGCCTATTTATAAACCAAATGAGGTCTCTTTTGATATTCAGGAGGTGATTCAATCATTCAAGAGATAATTTAAGGAAGGGAAAACATTGCTTTATTGTAAAAAATCAGTATAATTTATTGCACTACAGATATATTATGAATTATTGGGTAAACAATATTATTAAATTAAGTAACGGCTCAAAGGTATGTTAGATCAAAATATTGCACTACCATCAAAACCCCGAATTGTTTTGGAAGAGGGTTTTAAAGGTATTTATGAGATAGATGGATTATATCCTGGATATGGGGACACATTAGGTAATTCTTTAAGGAGAATTATTTTGTCTTCTCTTCCCGGAGCAGCTATCACTGAATTAAAAATAAATGGTGTTGACCATGAATTCTCAACAATTTCCGGAATCAAAGAAGATGTTATTTCGATTATTTTAAATGTTAAAAAAATAAGAGTAAAATTGGACTCAGAAGAACCTCAAACCATTGTTTTGAGAGTTAAGGGCTCGAAAACGGTGACCGCTGGAGACATCGAAATTCCTTCTCAGGTTTCAATTATGAATCCAGAACACATAATTTTAACTTCAACTGACAAGAATGTAGACTTATCTATCGAAATGAGAGTAGAAAAGGGATTGGGTTATGTGGCCAAAGAAACTTTACACAAAGAAAGAATAAATATTGGAAGTATTGCTCTCGATGGAGTATTTACTCCGATTAGACGAATTAATTACGAAACAGAACATATGAGAGTTGGTGAAAGAACCGACTTTAATCGTTTAAGAATTTCCATTGAAACAGATGGGACAATTAAACCACGAGAAGCCCTGGAAAAAGCTATTCAGGTTATGATTACTCAATTAAAAGCGATCGTTGGCTTTAAAGAAGATGTTGAATTACCTGTTTTAGAAGAAAACGAAGTTGAAGAAATTGTTAGTCCCAAAGAGGATATCAAGGATTTCTTAAAAACTAGAATTGAATCTCTGGAAATTTCCAATCGAACAATCACGGCTTTGGAAAAGGCCAACATTCGAACCGTTGGGGGTCTTGCTCGAAAATCAAAAGAAGATATTTTAGGATTGGAAGGATTAGGCAACAAAGGCTTGAGCGAAATTGAAAAAGTCTTAAGTGATCATAACCTAGAATTAAAATAAAGCTTTACTTTTTATTCATTAATTGATAATCTTATTTTTCATGAAGCATCACGACAAAAACAGAAAATTTGGCCGAAACAGCAGTCAAAGAAAAGCTTTGATTAAGTCTTTGATGTGTTCTTTAATTCGAGACGAAAAAATCATTACTACAGAAGCCAAAGCTAAAGAACTTCGTTCACATATCGAAAAAGTTATCACCCATGGAAAAAAAGAAGGTCTGGAAAAAAGACGCTTTATTATTTCTAAAATTGGCAATAAAGAATTAGCAGAAAAAGTGGTAACTGAAATTTCTCCTCGATATCAAGAAAGAGCCGGAGGTTACACCAGAACAATTAAATTGCCTCTGAGAAAAAGTGATGCGAGTAAAATGGCTCAAATAGAGCTCGTATAAATTTATGGAAAAAATTATTGATGCAAAAGGAAAAAAGATTGGACGAGTTGCTACAGAAGCAGCAATGGCTTTAATGGGTAAAGATAATCCAGATTTTCAACCGAATGTTGTTTCTAAAGTTAAAGTTACTATCATTAATCCATCTTTAGCTGACATATCTCAAAAGAAAGTTGAAGAAAAAGAATATCCGAAATACAGTGGATATCCTGGAGGATTAAAGTTTGAAAAAATGTCAAAAATTATAGAAAAAAAAGGGTATTCAGAAATTTTTCAAAAAGCAGTTTATGGAATGATTCCTGCTAATAGACTGAGAAAACTTAGAATGAAAAACCTAATAATCAAAGATTAGTAAAATATGGAAAGTAAAACATCAGAAAGATATATAGAATCAATTGGTAGAAGAAAAACTTCTGTTGCTAGAGTTCGAATAACTCCTGCTACCAAACAAAGTTATGTTATTAATGATAAAACTTTGGATGAATACTTTAAATCAGAAGCATTGATGAAACTTATTGAAAATGTTTTTGAAACAGAAGAAATAAATTCTAAATTTAAAGTTAGTATCAAAGTTTCCGGTGGCGGATTGAATTCTCAAGCAGGAAGCATCAGATTAGGAATTGCCAGATCTTTGGTCAAATTTCGACAAGAAGCCAGAAAAGAATTGAAGAAAAAAGGTTTTTTGAAAAGAGATCCAAGAGTCAAAGAGAGGAAGAAGCCCGGACTAAAGAAGGCTCGAAAATCACCTCAGTGGTCAAAGCGATAATATTTAAATATTATGTCAGAACAAGATATTGTTTATGACGATTTAGAAGATTCTTCTAAATCGAAGATTGAAAAATTGAAAAAAGAATTGAAGAAAAATCTTTCAGAGAAGCAAGAGTATTTGGAAGGTTGGCAAAGAAGTAAAGCTGATT
>CAZTQC010000003.1:0-14937 GCA_964615685.1 uncultured Candidatus Saccharibacteria bacterium | reverse complement strand
CTGCTGCCGGACAGGGATTCGAACCCCGATTGACGGTACCAAAAACCGCAGTCCTACCTTTAGACGATCCGGCAATACTTGTTTAAATTAACAAGTTCTCGAAAAGTCTATCAATTTTTACTAATTATTTCAATCAAAACCACTTCTAGCGGCAAATATGGTAAAGGAGAAAAATTTATTTCATTAGCAGCTTTTAAAAGTTGAGATAATTCATTAGAATTCACCACAATCCCCTCTTCCTTTCCTAAGTTTTTTAACCAAATCAAGTCGTCTTCCGAAAGAATATTTTCATAAAGAAGCATTGAGTTGGGAGCAATTTTTAACAATAATAAAGCTCGATATTTTTCTAAAATTAATTTAACTAAAATTTTAATATCTAAATTTTCTTCATTGGCCACCTGAATAGCTTTTAAACCTTTCTCTAGATTTCGAGTCACCAAAGATTCAAGAATTTCATTAACCAAAATATTTTTAGGGGCTCCGGTGGTAATCTCGACTTCTTTCACTGTGATTTTCCGATCGTTCGAGATTAATAACATTTTTTGCAAAATAGTTTGAGCGTCTCGAAAAGAACCATCTGCTAAAAGTGAGATTAATTCACTGGCAGCAGGCTCAATTTTATATTCTTCTTTTTGAGCAATTTGCTGAATAAATTTATTTAAAATTGTTCGATTAGGACTTTTAAAATTGTAAACCTCACATCGAGACATCACCGTCTCCGGAATTTTTTCCACTTCAGTTGTTGCTAAAATAAAAATCACGTAAGAAGGTGGTTCTTCTAAAGTTTTTAAAAGAGCATTAAAAGCTGATTTAGAAAGCATGTGAACTTCGTCTAAGATATAAATTTTATATTTTGAATCAAAGGGTAAAACTTGAATCGACTCAATTAAACTTCGAACATTTTCCACACTATTATTGGAAGCCGCATCAATTTCATATAAATCTTTTTGACTAGTGCCGATTTCTTTTGCAAAAATTCGAGCAACGGAAGTCTTGCCGGTGCCCCTCATACCCACAAAAAGATAGGCGTGTGAGATTTTTTCATTTTTGATAGATTCAGCTAAAACTGTTGTAATGTGATCTTGGCCGGAAACTTCTGAAAATTTTTGTGGTCGATATTTTGTGTATAAAGCCACATTTTTCTTTAAGTTAATCTTATTCATGAAAATAAGTATATCATTTCCTAATTTGATTAAAAATAAAATTTTAAAAAAGAAACCCCGTCAATAAATTGACGGGGTGGGTCCTCTCAATATGAGAGAACTGTGTGGGGTGGAGGTTAGGTATTGTTTGCGCTTAACCGAGGATTAAACGAAAAAATCGGGAGTCTTTAAAATCTAAGAGTAAGAGTGGGTTTAAAAACAATTAGATTTAAAGAGTATTTTTTCGTTAGGATTTTTTTTAAAAAAAATCGAAAAAGCGCTCACAATAAACCTCTATTGGGAAAGAACAAGAAGAACAGCAACAAGCAATAGGTGCCGACAAGTGGTAAGGAAATGAGTAAACCTTTCTTTACCTCTGCCTAAAGACTATCATACTACAATGCAAAATGTCAAGTCTTTTTAAAAGAAAAAGCCCGCTTATAATTATAAGCGGGCGGTGGCACGACAACTTGATTTAAAATAAAATCCTTCCTTTAAACTAACGCTTTTTTGAGAGATACTCCCCCTTTCTGATTTTCCTCATCGGATTTTCGATATTAGGAACGAGGCTCTCCTCATAGCATTTGAACACACTCCTTTCAATTTCTCTTAGGGTGAAAAATTGAAACACTCAGCTCCTCCTGAAACGAAATAACTGAATATTCGTTTCTCTGCATTAGAGAATAGCATAAGGAAATTAAATTTGTAAAGTTTTTCCACCAAATCACGAGAGGATTAAATTTGAGGATTTTCTTTTAAAAAATTTTTAATTATTTTTTTTACCTCTTTAGCGTTTTCGACTGTCATTAATTTTATTCTTAAATCTTTGGCTCCAGGAAATTCTTCAACATAAGAACTAAAGTGTTTTTTCATAATAGAAAAGTTTTTATGAGGTAAATCTTTTTCAAACAATTCCGTATGCTCGATTAAGGCTTTTAACTTCTTCTTCAAAGAAGGAGATTGCCCGCTAAAGAACCAGGGATTACCAAAAATTCCACGACCAATCATGACTCCATCACATCCAGTTTCTTGAGCTTTTTTTCGAGCATCTTCTAAAGTTAAAACGTCCCCATTACCAAAAATCAAAGTTTCTTTTTGTTTTTCATTTCGAATTTCAACCGCTTTTGAAATTCTCTCCCATCTAGCCGGAACTTTCGACATCTCTTTTCGAATTCGAGCGTGAATTGTAATCGCCGCCAAATCTTCATCTAATAAAGTCTTTAGCCATTCTTCTAAAATATCAGAATTATATCCCAGACGAGTTTTAACAGAAATCGGAATTTGAGGAGCCCCTCTTTTAGCGGCTCGAATAACCTCTTGCGCCAATTTAAAATTTTTAATCATCGCTGAACCGGCCCCTTGTTTTTCAATACTTTTATCAGGACAACCCATATTTAAGTCAATTCCATCAAATCCTTGATGAGCGACCAAGCGAGCCGCTTTTTCCATGTTTTCCGGATGAGAGCCAAACAATTGAGCCACGATCGGTCTCTCTATTTTAGAAAATTTCAAATCAGCTTGTAATTTATCCTGACTCGTCATTTTGTTTTCATCAGGATTATTATTCGGCGCCAAAATCAAACCATCCGCTGAAACAAATTCAGTCCAAATCACATCTGGTTTTCCATATTTAGCGATCATATAACGAAAAGGAGCATCGGTCACATCAGCCATCGGAGCTAACATTAAAATCGGCTCGGAGCCTTTTTGAATTTTAAGTCTTTGCCAAAAGTTTTTCATTTCACATATTCCACGCTTGATAACAAATAAGACAAAACTTTTCTCATGTCTCGTTCAGAATTTTGACTTCCTAGAATAATAATCACAATTTTTGAAAGACTTTCGTTTTCTCCAATTGGTAAATTAAAAATTGAAATCAATGTTCCTTGAGCTTCGTCGGTATAGCCATTTTTTCCTCCAAAATAATTACTATCATTTTTGAATCTACTATTACTGTACCAAAGATGCCCTGGGCTTTGATAACTTTTTTCTTGCGTAATTTCGATTATTTCAGGGAATTTTTTGAAAATCTGTTGAGTTAAAAGAAATAAATCTTTCGCACTGGAAACATTTTTAAAAGACAAACCGCTTGGGTCGTCAAAGAAAGTTTTTTTCAAGTTAAGTTTTTTGGCCTCTTCATTCATTTTCTTTAAGAAGAGGTCCCGATCAAGATGTTCGGCAAAAGCTTCAGCGGCATCATTGCTTGATTCAAGTAAAAGAGCTCTTAATAAATTTTTTGATTTTATTTTTTCTCCAATAACTAAGTTTCCTTGTCGGCCATAAGTGCCCACTGCGGACCGAGAAATCGTCACGAGCTCGTCTTCAGAAATATTCTGAAAAACTGTTAACGCTGTCATAAATTTTGATAACGAGGCAATTGGTAGAGAATTCTCTTCTTGATTGGCTTTGAAAACCTCGCCGGTTTCTAAATTTCCGATCAAAAAAGTTGGAGTGGTTAATTGGGGAAACTTTTTATCTGAATTTATAATATTGAAACCATTTTTTTTGGTGGTGTAATTAATTTCTCGATTTAAAGAATCTGGATTTTCTTTTGAAGTATCCTTATTTTTAAAATCAGAAGCCGTGGGACCTCCGGCCTCTTTCTCGAATGATATTTCCTTTACGGCCGCTAAATTAGAATCAGAGGCCAAATATTGAATCGGCGACATTTGAGCAATCACAATTTTTCCTAGATTAGTTACTCCATAACCGGCCAGCCAGCCGATGAAAATGGTTCCTAAAAAATAAAAGGTAAAATTTAATTTCATTTACTTGATCTTATAATAAACCTTATTACCAAATCTCAAATCAATATATTCTAAATTCGCTAATTGAGCTTGGTTTATCTCCTCTGTTTCAATCACGGTCTTTAAATTATTTAAAGTTTCTTCAGCAGAATTTTGATAACTAATCATTAAAATCGGCCCTTCCATGCTCTTTATTAGAAAAGTTTCATTGTTTTTAATTTCTATATGTTTAACATGAATATCAAATTCTGGTAAATATTTACTGAAAGTGATGACATTTTCAAAAATCTCTCTTGATAAATATTGATAACCCAAAATATTTTCTTCCTCTAATTGACTGAAAAATTTTGGAGCCTTTTTCTTATCTAAAGCTTTTTCTTGAATAAAAATTTGGCCCTCTTCATTTAGAAGATAGCATTCACTTCTTTCTTTTTGAAAATCTTGTCCACACCACTTTGCCACCGCAGAATGTTCTGAAATATTTATTTCCAACAAGTCAAAATTTGAAACTTTTAGAGAGACGTCTTTAACAGCATAATCGCTTTGAATAATGGCTTCTCGAATTTTAGCTTTAGGAATTAAAAAAATATTTTTATTCGATAAAAGAAAAAAAGTTTTTTTTGATAAAATTTGTTCAATTTTTTCATTAATCACCTCCAAATTGGCAAATTCTGTCGGAGAAATTTCGTAAGTCGAAACATTAAAAAAGGGGTGATTCAGCCAAAAACAACTTCCGGCCAAAACGGTTGTTAGAAAAATTCCAATTAAAATAATTCTAATTTTTTTTTGACGCCTTTTTCGTTTAGCGAGCTGAGAAGAACTATATTTATTTTTTGCCATCTTGACCTATTTTTTTCCAATAAATTCTTTACCTATATACGGCACAAGAACTTCAGGAATTTTAATACTACCGTCTGCCTGCTGATTATTTTCCACTAATGAAACCAGAATTCGCGGAGTTGGTATAGCTGTGCTGTTTAGCGAGTGAGCGTATCTCAACTTACCGTCGTCGTCTCGATAACGAATATTTAATCGACGAGTTTGAAAATCATGAAAATAAGAGGCTGAGCCTATTTCTCGATATTTATTTTCTTTAGGAACCCATAATTCAACATCATATTTTTTGACCTGCCCCATACCCAAATCCCCTCCGCAGTTAATAACTGTGCGATATGGTATTCCTAAAGATTCGACAAAACTTTCAATATTTCGATTTATTTCTTCGTGATATTTAACACTTTCAGCGTGAGAAGCCTGACAAAGAATTAATTGTTCCCACTTATAAAATTCATGAACTCGAATCAGCCCCTTAATATCTTTAGAGTGACTACCCGCTTCTCGACGAAAACAAGGTGAAAAACCTAAATATTTTTTAGGTAAATCTTTTTTTTCTAATATTTCATCTTGGTGAAAACCCATTAACGGAACCTCGGCCGTTCCTGTCAAAAAATCCCCGTCTTGAGTTTTGTATAAATCATCTTCTCCTTGAGGTAAATACCCAGTTCCTAGAAAAGTTTCCTGTCTAATGATTACCGGCGGGATCACCGGCGTAAATCCTAAATCAGAGAAAAAGTTTGAGGCATAATTCCAAATTGCCATTGAAAGTTTGGCTCCGTCACCGGTTAAAAAATAACCTCGAAAACCGTGAACCTTTGTTCCGCGATCAAAATCAACCATTTTTAAATTAGTCATTAATTCAGTATGGTCTTTAGGTTCAAAATCAAAGTTAGGTTTCTCTCCCCACTGCTTAATCTCAACATTATCATTTTCGTCTTTTCCATCCGGCACAGTCATGTCTGGGATATTAGGAACATAAAGCATCATCATTTTCCATTTTTGAGTAACTTCTTTTAGGAGGTCTTCATCTTTTGAAAGATTTTCTTTTAAAGTTTTCATTTCTTCGAGCAATTTGATTTTTTCATCTTCAGTGGAAAAAGGAATTTTAGTGCTCACTTCATTTTGTCTCGTGCGTTGGGCTTCGACTTTGGCCAAAATTTCTCGGCGTTCATCGTCAACTTTAATAAGTTCATTCACATCAAAATCGCTTCCTTTTTTTCGAGCGCCAGCAATCACTGAATCTTTATTTTCTCTAATAAATTTTATGTCCAACATTTTTTTATTTTCTTTTTAACTTTTCTTTAAAAGATCTTTATAAAAACATCATACCAAATTTGAGAGAATTTGAGAACATGAAATTTTATCCGAAAAAAGATTTTGAAGACATTTTAGATGATCAAAAAATAAAGGATTTATCGAGGAATTTATGGCCTCCGGGCCTTTTGGAGATTCCTCAACCGCCTAAAAAACTTTTTATTCGAGGAGAAATCCCCTCAAATCACAGATTTCTTTGTATTGTTGGCCCGAGAAAATATAGTGAGTATGGAGAAAAAGTTTGTCAAAAGATTATTTCAGGATTATCCGGTTCTCCTATCTGTATTGTTTCTGGATTAGCGATCGGTATTGATTCGATTGCTCATTTGAGTGCTCTGGAAAATTCCTTACCAACCATTGCTTTTCCTGGATCAGGGCTTTCAAAAGAAGTACTTTATCCAGCGCAACATCGACAATTGGCCGCTAAAATCCTTGAAAATAACGGGGCTTTAATTTCCGAATTCTCAAACGATTTTGGAATTCAAAGCTGGATGTTTCCTCAAAGAAATCGTCTAATGGCAGGAATTTCTGATGCCACTCTTATTATAGAGGCCGTTCCAAAATCAGGAACAATGATCACCGCTCGATTAACCTTAGATTACAATCGAGATTTATTGGCTGTTCCTGGATCTATTTTTAATGTGAATTCGGCCGGAACAAATAATTTAATTCGGCAAGGTGCCATTCCAATTACTTCAGCCAACGATATTTTAGAAATTTTTAATCTAGAATTAAATTCAAAAGAACTCTTAAAATCACTGTCGGAAAAAGAAAAAATCATTCTGGAAAATTTGCAAGGTGAAACCAGTATTGAAACTCTCTTACAAAAAACCAAATTACCTATCAGTGAATTAAACGAAAAATTAATTCTGCTGGAAATTAACGGCCTTGTTCAGGTTATAAACGGAAAAATTTGCCAAAAATAAATATTTGAGTTATTAATTGTTATCAATGATAAATAACTTATTGATAGTGGAGTCTCCAGCCAAGGCAAAAACTATCTCAAAATATTTAGGAAAAGATTTTACCGTAGTGGCTTCAGTTGGACATGTCAGAGATCTTCCTAAGAGTAATAAAAAAGCCATTGATATCGAAGCGGGCTTCGTTCCGACTTATGAAATTTCTAAAGGAAAAGAAAAGATTATCGCGGATATTAAAAAAATGGCTCAGAAAGCTCAGGCCATCTACTTGGCTACCGACCCCGACCGAGAAGGCGAAGCGATTGCTTGGCATATTAAAGAAATTCTAAAATTAAAAAATGCTCAGAGAATCACTTTTAACGAAATTACCAAAGAAACCGTTCAGGAAGCTGTAAAAAATCCGCGAAAAATCGATGATGATTTACGACAAGCTCAAGAAGCTCGTCGAGTGTTAGATCGTTTGGTAGGGTATGATTTATCAGGTTTGATTTGGAAAAAAGTAAGATATGGTCTTTCTGCCGGAAGAGTTCAATCTCCCGCCTTAAGGATTATTATGGAAAAAGAGCGAGAAATCCGAAAATTTATTCCGGAGGATTTTTGGGTTATTACAGCGTTAACTCAACACCAAAAAGATTCTTTGCTTTTAAATTGTTCTGTTGAACCTCGGGAGAAAAAAGAGGTTGAGAGAATTTTAGAAATTGGAAAAACTGGCGAATGGAAAGTAAAAGAGATTAAGGAAACGGCTGTTAAAAGAGCACCGAGAGCCCCTTTTATTACTTCCACTCTTCAACAAACGGCCAGTACCCGATTAGGTTTTAGTCCTGCCCGAACAATGGGAATCGCTCAGAAATTATACGAAAGCGGTCATATTACCTACATGAGAACTGATAGTACTAATCTCTCAAAACAAGCTTTGGCTCAAATTTCCAAAGTTATTCAAAGTGAATTTGGAGAAGATAAATTAAAAATCAGAATTTTTAAAACAAAATCTAAGAATGCTCAAGAAGCTCACGAAGCAATTCGACCATCAGACATTTTCAAAAAAGCAGTTGGTCATAATGAAGATCAGAAAAAACTTTATAAATTAATTCGGGCCCGAACTTTAGCTTCTCAAATGAAAGACGCTGAAACTATGCGAACAAAAATTTCTGTCTCCGTGAATTCTGGTCAAATTCCAGATTTCACTATTAACGGACAACGAGTCATTTCAGAAAATTGGTTATTAGCTGATCCTGTTGCCAGAGGAGAAGATGTGGAATTACCAAAAATAAAAGAGGGAGAAGTCTTGAACCTAAAAAAAATCGAGGCTGAAGCCAAACAAACCCAACCGCCTAATCGATACACAGAGGCCGGACTGGTTAAAGAATTAGAGAAAAGAGGAATTGGTCGTCCTTCAACTTATGCTTCCATTATTAAAACTTTAAATGATCGAGACTACGTTACGAAAGAAGGAAAAACCCTCATTCCAACAGATATCGGAGACGTGGTTTCTTCTTTTCTTGAACAAAATTTTGAAAAATACATTAGTGATTTTTTCACCGCAGAAATGGAAAATAAATTAGATGAAATTGCTATGGGAAAAAGAAAATATTTTGAAACACTGCATGATTTTTACGGACCCTTTTCTTCTGATGTGGCTTCTAAAGAAAATATTTCTAAATTAACAACCTTGGGTAAAGCTGATCCAAAATATAAATGCCCTAAATGTGGATCAAATTTAGATATCAAATTAGGCCGAATGGGAAAATTTTTGAGCTGTTCTAAATATCCCAAATGTGACGGTTCCTTAACAATTGACGGAGTAGAAATCAAAGCAGATGAGCCAATTGGGAAACATCCCGAAACAAATTTACCAATTTTTATAAAAATTGGGCGCTTCGGCCCTTATGTTCAAATGGGTGAAGTGAAAAAAGATAGTAAAGGAAAAAAAATTAAACCTAAAATGGCCAGTATTCCTAAAGATAAAAATATTGAAGAAGTTTCAATAGAAGACGCTGCTAAATATTTAAGTCTTCCTCGAGTTTTGGGAAAACATCCAGAAACTCAAGAAGAAATCGTTGCTAGCATAGGACGTTTCGGAGCTTACATTGTTCATCAAAATGATTTTAGATCTTTAAAAAAAGATAATGTTTATGAAATTGATTTGAAAAGAGCTTTAGAAATTTTAGCTGAGGAGAAAAAAACTCGAGCTCGAAGTAAAAAGAAAAAATAAAAAATATCTTTTTTTCGATCAAAGACTGAAATCTTTTAACGAATACAAATTCTCGTCTTCCTCATCATTTTTATCATTAATTTCATTCTCTGTTTCGAGACGAGTTTCGCCATTTGCCTCATGATTAGTTTCGTGTTCTGTTTCGTGTTCTGTTTCGTGATTGATTTCATTTTTGTTTTCCGAAAGATTCTCATCTTCTAATTTTTCTTCTTTCGGCTCTGTTTTATTTTCACTTTCTCCAAAATAATTCTTTACTAATTCTTCTCGAACCTCCGCTGAACTTTTATCATCTCGTCTCAAGAAATCCATAATTTTTTTCAAACCCTCTTCATCAAAATAATCAATCTGAATCTTTCCACCAACTTCTTTTGGTTCAATGTGAACTCGAGTGCCGAGTTTTTCACTGACAGCCTCTTCCATTTCTACAATATCCGGATCAAACATTCGGTCTTTCCGACGAACCTTATCATAAGCAACTCTTCGGGAAATTTTTTCAGCATCCCGAACCGTTAATTTTCTTAATAAAATTTCTTTGAATAAAACCATTTGTTCTTCTGGTCGATCACATAACATTAAAATTGGTCGCGTATGGCCTTCTGAAATTTGACCTTTACTTAAAGCCACTTTAATTTCGTCCGGTAATTGTAATAAACGAACCGAATTTGAAACATATTCACGACTACGACCGATTTTTTTTCCTACTTCAGCATGAGTAAATTTAAATTTCTCAATTAATTGTTGAAAAGCTAAAGCTCGATCAATCGCACTAAGGTCTTCTCTTTGTAAATTCTCAATAATCGCTAATTCTAATTTAGTTCGATCACTGTCTTCGGTTGTTCGAATCAACGCCGGAACTTCTTTTAAGCCTGCTAAACGAGAAGCTCTTAAACGTCTTTCGCCGGCAATCAACTCATATTCAGTACTAATTCCCCCATCTTCTTTGATTATTTCTTTACGAGTAACAACTAGAGGTTGTAAAATGCCGTACATTCGAATAGATTCAGATAATTCTTTTAAACGATCTTCATCAAATTCTCTCCTTGGCTGAAAAGGATTTGGTTTTATTTTCTCGGTTTCAATAAAAAAAACCGCATTGTTTTTAAAAGAAGATTGTTCCATTAAATTAATTTACCTCTTTAAAAGATTATTTTTATTTTAGCACATTGAAATAAAAAGCGAAAAAAATATCACAGAGTTTGATTTTCAGAAGAAAATTCAGTAAACTTCTTTTATTATTTCAAAAGCCGGGATGGCGGAATTGGTAGACGCGCACGACTCAAAATCGTGTGTCCGAAAGGACATGTGGGTTCGATTCCCACTCCCGGCACATTTTTATGAAGAAACCGAAAATTCTGGTGATTTTAGGGCCAACCGCCACAGGAAAAAGTGACCTGGCTGTCAAATTAGCTAAAGATTTTAATGGAGAAATTATTTCAGCCGATTGTCGTCAAACCTACCAAGGCCTAGACCTTGGTTCTGGTAAAATTACTAAAAAAGAAATGGGAGGAATTCCACACTATTTACTTGATGTGATCTCTCCTAAAAAAGTCTTTAGCGTGATAGATTTTCAAAAAAAAGCCTATTTAGCCATTGAGCACATCTTACAAAAAAATAAACTACCGATCGTTGTTGGCGGAACGGCTTTTTACATTCAATCGATTGTAGAGGGTTTAATTTTGCCAGAAGTAAAACCAGACCAGGTTCTCCGAAAAAAATTAGCTTTATTAAAAACCGAAGAGTTAGTGAGGAAATTAACTGAATTGGATCCCCAGAGAGCACAAGAGATAGATTTAAAAAACAGAGTTCGATTAATTCGGGCTATTGAAATTTCTTCTCAAATTGGAAAAATTCCCCGAATTCGGAAGGTTCCAAAATTTAACTGTTTGCAAATAGGATTAAATTTACCCAAAAAAGAATTGGCTCAAAAAATAGAGTTGAGATTGAAAAAAAGAATGAAAAAAGGCATGCTGGCCGAAGCAAAAAAATTACACGCAAAAGGTTTGTCCTGGAAAAAAATGGAAAGTTTTGGATTGGAATATAAATTTATGGCTCAATTTCTTCAAAAGAAAATTACTAAAATCGAAATGTTAGCAAAAATTCAAATTAGTAGTGAACAATTAGCAAAAAGACAAATGACTTGGTTCAAAAAAGATAAAAAAATAAAATGGTTTGGAGTTAAAAAATATTCAGAAATTCAAAAAATTGTTAAAAGTTTTTTAAAATAATTTGGCGGGTCCACCAGGACTTGAACCTGGAACTGCGGTTTTGGAAACCGATGTTTTACCATTGAAACTATAGACCCAAAAAAGTACATCAAAAACATTCTAACACACTTTTAAAAATTATTTTTTAGCCTCTTTAAAAACCACTCGTTTTCGCAGTTTTTTTGAATATTTTTTTAATTCTAATTTTTCATCAGAATTTTTTCGATTTTTTCGAGAATAATAAGTTTCGCCGGTCTCTTTATTCTTTAATTGAATAAGTTTTTCTTGTGACATATGTACGATAGATTACTATAAACTCTTCTTTTCTGCAACATTTTATTATTTTTTTCTATTTGACACAATAAATATAATTTGATATAGTTTTAGAAGTTATGAATACACCACAATTCAATTTAAAAGACGTTTTAATTAAAGGATTATTCATTTTAGGAATTTTTTTAATTGTTTTAATTCTGGCTTTTGCCATCGTGAAAATAACCCCTAGAATTTTTACTTCTTTAACCACGGTGGGAAATGTCATCAAGTCCCCTTTTGGTAATAATGATATTACGATTGAAGCAAATGATACTGAATTATATTCTGGGCAAAAAACTATCGTTTTTTGGGATCATGAACCAGAAGAATTTGGCACCTATGATGTTAAATATCCTTGTATAGATGATTTAGAAGTTATCATTAACACTAACAACACTGAAAAAAAATTACTTTGTAATATTCCCTATAAATTAAATTCGAGTATTAATTCGATCGAAATTATTCCAACTTTAAATAAAAAAAATGCTTTGGTAAATTTGCCTCTTTCCGTTAAATTCACAACAGAATCAGGAAATACTTTAGATGAAGGGAGTATAAATTTTACAGTCAAAAATAAATCCGAACAGTCTGAGGAAGACGATTCTACGGAAATAAGTTCAGAAATTATCAATTCTGAATCGAGAGAAAATTATGTTACTCAAACTCAAACAACTTCTTTCTCTAATTTAAATTATTATTCACCAGGAAAACCAGATTTAATTATTACAAATTTGATGGCTATCAGTAACGAAGTTGTTTCTTTTCAAGTTTCAAATATCGGTTCTGGAAATACGGGAAATTGGTTTTTCAACTACATTCATCCTGATGGAAAAATAGAATTTTCTCCATTGCAGGTTTCTCTTCGTCCAGCAGAAACAATTCTTTACACTTTAAATTTTAATGGAATTCCTTCAGGATCAGTTTTAGTTAATTTAGATCCTTCAAATATTGTGGCGGAGATTAATGAGAAAAATAATCTTTCAGCCGTGATTGTTGCTGGAGCAGGAGCGGGTATTGGAAAAAACTCAGATTATAACAAAAATGATAGGGCTGATTTAGAAATCACCCTTTTAGAAGTAGGGAAAATCCGCAATTCAAATTTTGTCGAGGATGATAAGATTGACGAAGATGAAGATGCTGCTGTTAGGTTCATTGTCAAAAATATCGGAGGAGAATCGACAGGAACTTGGAGATTTGAGATTTCAAATATTCCTTATGATAATGAAAGCCGTTATCGCTCTGGAAGACGAGACTCCTTAAAACCCGGTGAATCAAGAGAAATAATTACTATTTTTGAAAATCCAAATGAAGGAAATTATAGAATAAAAGTTGAGGTTGATTCGGAAAACGATGTTCGAGAAGAAGACGAAAGAAATAACGAAGAAACCGAGCGACTAGAAGTAAAAGACTAATTCAAATTTAATTAAAAATAAAAAAAATTCGCTTCCTTTTTAATTCGGGAGCGAATTTTTTTTATCTCTAGAAAAGTTTATTTATTTTCTTTAAGGGCTTCAATTTCCTCTTTTAAAATCTCCAATTCTTGAGTTAAACTTTCCTTTTCTTCTTCTAAAGCAGCTAATTCGTTTTTAGGAGAAAGAAATCTTTCTCTCCCTAAACCACAGCAGCCCCCAAAGAAACTTCGTCCTCTCCTTAAGCCAGCACCGCAAGGACCCATTCCTCGGCCGGTACCCGCTCCTTGACCCATTGGGCCAGTTCCATCAAATTTTGGCATAATATTTTTAGTTAAAAGATTAATAATTAAGGTAAGAAATTTATTGAAATTACCTATGTTATGAGTATATACCCATAACTATAAAAAGTCAAATACAAAAAACCGCACAAAACTTTAATAAGTTTTGTGCGGTTTAATACAAGATAAAATTTAACCTTTCTCCCCAAAGAAGAATTCGTTGTACAGATAAGCGTTGAATCTCAACTTATCTGTTTGAGGTGTACGGGGCCGGTTTTTGATCACTAGAATCAGTGTTTTATTCTTTGCCCCTTGGACAAAGAACGAGAACCTCGAGGTTTCTTCTTCGATACGAAACTCTAAGACAGAAACCTCGAGTAGTTCCACGCCACCTGAATTCTTTTTTGTATAACAAAGAACTTCAAATGAATCGAGAGGAACTTGGCTCAAAAACTCAATAGTTCCTACCAAATTTCCGTAATCCTTGTCGAGAATAAATACTTTGGCCTCAGCGGCCTCATCAGCTTCAAAAATATAACCATCTATAGGGATATTCCTATAGATGATCTCTGGATCCAAATTTCCTCTGGTAATTCCTGACATATTGAAGTTGAAAGCAGAACCTGAACCAATTAGTTGATTCGGGTTCGAGTTGAAAACAACTGTTCCAGTTTCCAATATCTCAGTCTGATTCCAAATTTCATATTTGAGATTTGAAATCGACGGGCTTATAAAAACCCGGAATCCCGAAATACTCGGATCATAAACACTTTTCGAAAAAGGAGATGAAGAGTCCGTTTTAAGTCGAATTTCGACTTGTGAATCCGGCAGCAAATCATAATGAATGATTTGCTCAACGGGCCACCACTCTAATTCGAATGAGATGACCTCTCTTTTTCTTAAGAGAGGTCGAAATGTTGCCCCTGAAGCGACAACTTGGTCTGAGTCTGATATCACTTGAGCATATCCAGTGAGATTTTTAATCTCACCCACAATCGGATGAGGAAAAACCTCAAGGGGTTCGTCTCCTTCGCTCGTGTCAACGATCACCCAATTGTTGATGGTAAGAAGGGTGATCCCTTCTTCTTCAACATAATTGAGAAAAGCAGAATGATCTTCCTGCTTGTCGCCACAGACGACAACCGTGTAATTCAGATAGACCTCAATTCTTTCGATCGGGTTATTGACGGCATAAATAGCCGTCAATAAACCATCTTCTTGATAACCCTTCTCCGAACCCGCCGAAGCGGAAAAAATTACCGACAACAGGATTGCTCCGACAAACAACTTCTTCATTTTTCTCCTTTAAATTCATCTTGTATTGTAAAAGTTCTTAAGACTCTTTGAAAAGAGTAGCATATATAGCACGGCTTGTCAATAAAAATTATAACATTCTTTTTGAAACTTTAATGGAAGAGTACGAAATTCCCACAATTAAACCCCCAATTAAAATCAATAGAATTGGCCAACTAATTGACCCTTGAAAATATTTCCAGGTAAAACTAACTAAATCATACACCAAAGCTACAGAGGCAATAAAAAATATTAATTTACTT
>CAZTQC010000002.1:0-21193 GCA_964615685.1 uncultured Candidatus Saccharibacteria bacterium | reverse complement strand
GTCTCGTCTCTTAATTTTTTAATTTGTTCTGTTGATATTTCCATTTTTTCTTTAAATTAACTCAATAAATTTTATTGCAAAGCTCTTTTTTTAGTTCCCTCTTCGCAAGCTTTGACGATTTCGTTCACAAAATATTTAATTGATTCTACTCCAGAATCATTAGCTGGAATAACATAATCAATTTTAGAGAAATCACAATCAGAGCTTGATAAGCTAATTACCGGTATTTTATTTTGATTGGCTTCGTTTCGGGCAATTTCTTCTTTATCTGCATCAATAATGAAGACTGCTCCTGGTTTTTTATCCATTCCAGTGATTCCGTCAAAGCGAGATTCTAATTTTATAATTTCTTTATCTAAATCCAATCTTTCTTTTTTTGTGTATTTAGCAAAATCCCCTTTTTCTTTTTCAGAGATTAATTTTAAGTAATATTCCACTCTTTTTCTAATTTCAGAAAAATTTGTTAGAGTTCCTCCAATCCATCTTCCTGAAACATAAGGCATATCGATTTTTTCGGCTGCACTTTTAATAATGCTTTGAGCTTCCGGTTTACCACTCACAAACAAAACCTGTTTTCCTTCTTTAGTAACAGACTCCACAAAAACTTTGGCTTCTTCTAATTTTTCAGCTACTTTTTCTAAATCAAAGATTTCAACATTATTTTTTCTTCCAAAAATGAATGGAAAAACTGAGGGATGTCGTCGTGATCGATTATAACCAAAATGAGCTCCGACGGAGAACATTTCGTCAATCTGTTCATTATTTTTGTTGTCTTTATTTAAAATCATGTAAAAATCAGTCTAGCAAATTAGAGTTTTGAAAGCAAGAGTTTGTATAAGTCCAGCCTTGATTTAAAATGATATTCACCTACTACCGTTTTATATTTTAGCAAATTTTTATTGAAAGTTTATATATAAAAAAAGCCCCGCACCAATCTAAAAGACTGGGCGGGACTAAGGGCAAAGTATCTAAGAGCTAGGTCAAAGTGACCGAGCTCAAAGTACTAAGCTCTACCTGCGCGAAATGAATACGAAGAGAACACGAAGCGAGCGTCACCGTCCCACTCGCGATGACCGCCGCCGCTGCCAAGGAGCCAATGCTCATCACAACAAAAGCGAGCCACGCTGAAGATGCCGAGGAGGTCGCTACACGAGTCGAGAACAGGCTCCATCGCAATGTTGAGCCAATCATCCTCCGGTTGCTCAGAATACTGCCGCCTAAGCTGCGGGCCGATCTCGCCGGGGCAGAGGTCATAACCCAGTGCTTGAACGGCGGTGATTACTTCGCGAATGTTTGCAAAATCTCTCCCCGTCAGCTCTGAAACTGACGCCACATGCAGTGTGACTTCAGTCTCGAAGGTGGAAAGAATAATCCTGCTAAGGATACTATCTCCCCAGGCGCCAATCCGATTTCCTCCAGCCTCGATGGACTGGCGAAGGTCCCACAAAGACTTGTGGGTGCCGAGTTTGATGGTCTTCAAGACCGGAAACTCGGTGCGTGGGCACATGGCTTGTTCTGTTTTCACAGCTTTTTCCTCTCTTTCTTCAACTTCTTGGTTTAGCTTGACTAACCTTCGTGGTAATCACAGCTAGAAACTGCCGATTTATTAAAGTTTCAGCAACTTTTAGCTGTGACTACTTTTTCGCAAGTATTATTTAATCAAAGTGCTTTCTTAACTTTCTATTCTTATTATATCATGGATATCTCGATATTGTCAAGCTCATCCTGTTTTTGAGCAATTTTATTAAACATATCGTTCAGATCTCCAACCATCATTCCTTCAATGTCATACCAAGACTCACCGATCCGATGGTCGGTAATTCTATTTTGAGGAAAATTGTAAGTTCGAATTTTTTCTGAGCGGTCTCCAGTCCCGATTTGATTTTTTCTATTTTCCGAAAATTTAGCAGCTTCTTCTTCATCTTTTAGAATTTGAAGCTTGGCCAATAAAATACTCATGGCCTTTTCACGGTTTTTTTGTTGACTTCTTTCCGCGGTACAACGAACATCGATTCCGGTTGGTTTGTGAATCAAACGGACCGCACTTTCTACTTTATTAACATTTTGCCCTCCGGCTCCACCAGAACGGGAGAATTCCATTTCTAAATCATCCGGTTTGATTTCAATTTGAGTTTCTTTTCGAATTGGTAAAATCGCCACGGAAGCGGTCGAGGTGTGAACTCTACCGGACTTTTCTGTCACCGGAATTCTCTGTACTCGATGAACTCCTGTTTCAAATCTTAATTTTTTATAAACTCCCTGACCTTTTATTTCAAGATCTACTTCTTTATAACCACCAGCCGAACTTTGAGATTCGCTTAGTTTCCTAATCTGCCAATTTTGTTTTTCAGCATATCGAGAATACATTTCTGCTAATTGATAAGCAAAGATAGAAGCCTCATCACCACCGGCCCCGGCTCGAACCTCTAAAATAACTTCGTTAGGAAAATTTTGTTCTTCTTTTTCACCTTTTAAAATCTCTTTGATTTGTTGAAGAATATCATCTTTTTGTTTTTTAAGACCAATACTCTCTTCTTCAACTAATTCTGCCATTTCCGGATTAGATTCAATCAAAATTTGATTTTCCTCTTCTTTATGTAAAAGACGCTCGAGTTCTTCCGCTAAAAAACGAGTTTTTGGATTTTCTTTATAGATTTTAATTTCTTCAGATTCCATAGTATTTTATAAAAAACAAAAACACCAAGAGGAATCGGTGTTTTTGTAAAATTAAAGTCTTTATTTTTTACTTTTTGCCATTCGGGCTTTGAATTTTTCAACTCTACCAGCACTGTCAATAATATTTTCTTTTCCAGTATAAAAAGGATGCGAAGCACTAGAAATTTCCACATGAGCTAACGGATATTCTTTTCCATCTTCCCATTTGTCAGTTTCTTCTGTTTTAACAGTTGAATAAACTAAAAATTTTTCACCACTTGAATCATCAACAAAAATGACTTTTCGATTATTTTCTGGATGTATTTCTTTTTTCATATTTCTTAAGTAAAAAGACTATATCAAAAGATGGGGCAAGTGACAAGACCTTTTTTTAATCAACCTCTTTCAAGAAATCGATTTGGGTTTGGAAACTTTCAGCATGAGACAAAACTCCCGTTCCATAAAAAGCATTTTGAGGTAAGCTCCAATTTCCACCAGCGTAATATTTTAGAGCCGCAGTTCTTTCAGCAGTATAGCCTCCGGCGGCTGCTCCGAGATCTTTCATATAAATAGCCGTTGCCATAATCGCATGCTCCGGATTCCAAGGATTCGGAGTTTTAACTCCGACAGCAGCGCCAATTCGAGCCTCATAAGAAGCCCAAGTTGTTGGAATAAATTGTGATGGGCCCATTGCTCCTCCCCAACCATTACCCCAAGGACATGACAGTGGAGTGGAATCAGGATCAAGCCCCAAATTTTTAACTATTCTCAAGAAAATAGTTTGATCATCACGATAAGATCGGTGTCCGTCATTTGGTCCTGGCATGATTTCATTCCATTTTTTGCTAGGTGGATCTCCGGCTCTATTACAAGTCCCAACATTTTTACCTAAATCTGATTCTTGTTTTAGAATAGCTAAAATGAAAGCGGTTCTCACTCCGGTTGCTCGAGAAGCTTTTTCGGCGTATTCAAGTGCTTCTCCAAAAGGAATTCCAGCAGAGTCTCTCAATTGAAAAAGGGCTGTTCTAATTTGAGCGGCCTTTTGTCGTTTCTCATTAATAATTGTTTCGTAAGTTACCTCTGATTGTTTACTTTTTAAAAGTAAATCATCTTTCTCGGTTTTTTTAACTTGAACGGTATTTTTCTCTTTTTGAATTTCAAACTTAATATCCTGTTCTTCGTTTTGTTTATTTTTCAGAGATTCTTTTTCTTTTTCATTTTTGCCCTGAATTTCTCTAATTTCGTCAAATAAATCTTCTAATTGTCTTTGAACTAAATTATAAGAATCGAGAACCACAAAAAATTCAGATAAATTATTATTACTTAAAATAATTTCTGGTAAAGAAGTTGAATCAATGTCATTCGTTTTTTTAATTAAAGTGGCTAAGTCTTCTTTTCCTCGATTAATCTTTTCCTCAAGTTCAGAGATAGTTTGCTCTTTTAACTTAATAGTGGAGCTCAATTTTTGAATTTCAAGATTCTTTTTCTGAATCGCTAATTCAGCCGCTCGAACTTCACTGGCTAAAATATTCACATCTCGCTCAATAGTAGCCGACTTGGATTTCTGAACTTGTAAAGTCGCCTCTAGAAGAGCTGCTTCTTTTTCAATTTCTTCAAGTTCTGCTCTTAATTGGGTTTCAACTTTATCAAGAGAATCCGCTTTAACGAAAGGGGTAAAATTAGAAAAAGTCACCATTAAAAAAACAACTAGAGAAAATAAAACTAATTTTCTTTTTAAAGAAATTCTAATCATATTGAATAGATATATTATAACAACTTTCTCTTTTTATTGTTATTTTTCCAAATTTTCTTCTTCTGTCTTTCCTTTTTGTTCTACTTCGATACTATTTAGGTCTATTTCAGGTCCAGTTTCTTCAACCTCTTCTTCTTTAGGAGCTTGAACCAAAACAACCACTTCTTCTGGATCGGTATCTAAATCAACACCTTCAGGTAAAATTATATCTTTAGCCTTAATTTGAGATTCAAAATCCTCCAAAGATTCGATATTTACTTCGATTTGTTGAGGAAGATTTTTAGCCAAGGCTTCAATTTCTAATTCGTGAACAACTTTAACCAAAACACCGCCAAGATTTTTTTCGGCTGGGGCAATTCCTACGAAAACTAGAGGTACAGCTACGTTAATTTTCTTTCCTTTTTCGATAGCGTAGAAATCAACATGTAGAGGAATTCCGGAAACAGCATCAACTTGAACATCGTGAATTAAAACTTCATGTTCATTTTCTCCTTCTTTTAAAATAATAATGCTGGATTCACCGGCTTGATTATAAACACTTAAAAAATCTCCTGACTTTAAAATGATCGGGGTTGATTCTTGTTTTGGTCCATAAAAGATAGCTGGAATTTGTCCTTCTGCTCTTATTTTTGATAAATCTATTTCTTTGTCTCGCTTTGTAGCTTTTAATGTCAACATAATAGGCTGTATTATACACACCTAATCCAAATATTCAAGCTTAATATCATAATCTCCGATGTCGGCCAAATGATTTAATTCTAATCTTTTAATAAATTCGGCTCTGGCTAAATCTACATTTTTATCTTCTCCTTGCCATATTCGAAGTGAAGGTAATTGTAATGCTCGAGAATAAGAAAAACCAATTTCCCATGGCAGGGGTTCCATTTCGGCGATAGCATCAAAATGAGCTGAGGCTTCCACCGCTGTTTGCCCACCTGAAAGAAAAACTACTCCAATAATACTTTCTGGAACTACTTTTTTCAAAGTTCGAACGGTGGCTTCAGCTACTTCTTTGATTGAATTTTCCTCCGGATTTTGATTTCCAGAAATCACCATACTGGTTTTTAAAATTAAACCTGGAATATAAACGCGATATTCAATCATTTTGTCAAAAACCGCTTCTAAAACTTTAGTGGTCACTTCTTCACAAGTTTCAATATTATGGTGTCCATCCAATAAAATTTCTGGTTCAACAATTGGAACTAGGCCGGCTTCTTGAACAATTCGAGCGTAGCGACCTAAGGCGTCAGCATTGGCTTCAATTGTTTCATTGGTTGGTAGTCCTAAATTCTCATCAATTTTAATAACCGCTCTCCATTTGGCAAATCTTGCTCCCGCTTCAAAATATTTTTGAGCTCTTTCGGGTAAATCATCTAAACCAATTGTTAATTTTTCTTCAGGAAATCCAGGAAAATCTTTTGCTCCCAAATCAACTTTGATTCCAGGAACAATTCCCTTCTCTTTTAACAGCTCCACAAAAAGTTTTTCTTCCGAAAAGCTCTTTTGCCAAAAAGTTTCGTCATACATAATGACTCCGCTAATATATTTTTCATTTTCTGGAGCGGCTAAAAATAGATTTCTAAATTTTCGACGCATTTCCGAACCGGACTTAATCTGATATTCTTCTAAGCGTTGATCTGCAGTACCGTTACTTTCATCAGCGGCAAAAATGCCTTTACCTTTGGCTAATAATTTTCTTCCTGTTTCCTCAAGAAGCTTGATGTTTATTTCGTTCATATTAATAGTAATTTTAACATAGGGAAATTCAAAAATCACAATAATTTATTTCGAATTTTCCTTGGCATGTTATAATATTTTTTATGGATAAAGAAAAACTAGATTTTATCGGAATTGGAGATACTGTTACCGATACTTTTATTGAATTACAAGACGCTTGGATTGAAGATGATAACCCTCGACAAAAAAAAGAACTTTGTATGCGATTTGGCGATAAACTTCCTTATTTAAATGAAGTGGTAGTCAAAGGAGGTGGAAATGCGCCCAATGCGACTCATACCGCCATGAAATTAGGTCTAAAAACTGGCATTATTACAGATATTGGAGATGATGAGGTTGGCAAGCAAACTCTCGAGACTTTCAAAAAAGAAGGCATTGATACTACAAATGTCACAATTCATCCACAAACAAAAACCAATCATAATTACATTTTGCGCTATCAAGAAGAAAGAACGATTTTAGTTCAACATCATGAGTATGATTATCAATTTCCAAAATTTGAAGAAGGTTCAGGACCAAAATGGCTTTATCTAAGCTCTTTGTCCGATAATTCTGTGCCCTATCATCATGAGATTGCCAACTTTGTCAAAAATTCTCCTGAAACAAAGTTAGTTTTTCAACCAGGAACTTTTCAAATCAAATTAGGATACGAAAAAATCTCAGACTTGTATCAAGTCACTGAATTATTTTTCTGCAATAAAGATGAAGCCCAAAAAATTCTTCAAATAAAAGAGGACGACATAAAGAAATTGTTGCTCGGAATTTTTGAACTTGGACCTCGAAAGGTTGTAATCACTGATGGTCCCGCCGGAGCTTACGTTTATGACGGAAAAGAATTTTGGCATGGAGCCATGTATCCTGATCCTAAACCCCCGGTTGATCGAACCGGAGCAGGAGATTCTTTCTCTGCGACTTTCACTGTTGCTATTGCTTTAGGAAAAAGTATTCAAGAGGCTTTAATGTGGGGTCCAATAAATTCAATGAGTGTTGTTCAATATATTGGCGCCAAAGAGGGTCATTTGAATCAAGAAGAGTTGCTAAAATATTTAGAACAAAAACCAGAAGATTACGAGCCTCGTCTTTTCTAAATTTATTTCCTATCTAAGACTTTTTCAATTGCTTCAGTAATAGCATTTTCATCTAAATCAAAATAGTCTAGCAACTCTTCCGATTCTCCCGATTCTCCGAATTTATCTTGAACTCCCACAAATTCCATTGGCACAGGATATTTTTTAGCTAATTCTTCGGCCACAGCCGAACCCATTCCGCCGGCAACTTGATGTTCTTCAATCGTCACTAGAGCGCCAGCTTTTTTGGCAAAATTTAAAATTGTTTCTGAATCTAAAGGTTTGATGGTTGATAAATTTAAAACTCCAACATCAATTCCACGCAACTCCATTTCTTTCGCTACTTTAATTGCGGTGTGAACCAAAAAACCGGTTGCGATAATTCCCACGCTCATTCTTTGACTTTCTGGCATAAAGAAAACTTGAGCCTTACCAATAACAAAAGGAGTTTTTTCTGTTGTAATTAAAGGAGTTTTCGCTCTACCCAATCGTAAATAAGAAGGTTTTTTAATCTGAACTAAAGCTTTCACCGCTTTATGTGCCTCATAAGCGTCACATGGTGAAACCACGATCATATTTGGAATTACTCTAGTAATAGCAATATCTTCCAAAGCCTGATGGGTTCCCCCGTCTGGACCTGTTGTTACTCCAGCATGAGAACCGACGATAATAACCGGCTGATTATTATAAGCAATTGTCGTTCGAATCTGTTCCCAGTTTCTACCTGGAGAAAACATTGCGTAACTGGCAGCAAAAGGAATTTTTCCCATAGCGGCTAAACCGGAAGCCACTGAAACTAAATTTTGTTCAGCTACTCCAACTTCAAAGAATCTTTCCGGAAATTCGGCCGCGAATTTATGAGTTCTAACAGATTCAGATAAATCAGCAGTTAAAGCCACCACATCTTTATTAATTCTGCCAACTTCGACTAAGCCTTCCCCAAATCCATCTCGGATAGGAATCGAGGTAATATCTTCCTCTAAAATGTCTGGATTAAGATTTAAATCTGAATTGATCATAAAATTATTTTTATTGTTCATTTTTTATTTCTACCTGAAAATTTTCCAACTCTCGAAGAGCTTCTGCTGCTTCTGTTTGATTTGGGGCTTTACCATGCCATTCTGGTTTTCTTTCAAAGTCTTTCACCCCTTTTCCGGGAGTAGTATTGGCAATAATAATCGAAGGTTTATCAAAAATACTTTTAGCTTGACCAATGGCTTCATCAATCATTTCAAAATTATGTCCGTCAATTTCTTGAACATGCCAATTAAAGCTTTTGAATTTATCGCTTAAATTATTCAAAGGTAAAACATCTTCAGTGTAACCATCTATTTGAATATTGTTTCTATCGACAATCACGATTAAATTATGTAATTTTTCTTTAGCTCCAAACATAAGAGCTTCCCAATTTTGACCTTCATTTAATTCCCCATCACCAGTCACACAATAGACAAAGCGATTAGAAGATTTTCCTTCATCCAAACGAATAGCCAAAGCCATACCAATGGCTTGAGAAATTCCTGAACCTAAAGGTCCCGAAGTGGTTTCAATTCCTGGCAAAACTTCTCTATGCGGATGTCCTTGAAGACGACTGCCTAATTTTCTTAAAGTTTGCAGTTCTTCTACCCCAAAATAACCGGCATGAGCCAAGGTGGCATACAAAGCTGGACAAACATGACCATTTGATAAAACAAATAAATCACGTCCTGACCAATCTGGTCTTTGTGGATCATGTTGAAGTGCTTCAAAATATAAAAAAGTAAAAATTTCCACTAAGCCCAGGGATCCGGCAGTATGACCAGATTTTGCCTCGAGTAAAGACTCGATAATTGATTTTCGAATCTCATTAGCTTTTTTTATCAAAATGCTCTTTTTTTGTTCTGAAAAATTTCCCATTGCTAAAAAGTATTATAACAAATTCAATTAAAAAATCTTAATTTTCTAGTTTATTATTCTCCTTGAGCAACCTTTTTTAATTCTTGGATTGTTTCCTGAGGATTTGAACTGTTAAAAATAACCGAACCAGAAGCTAAGCTTGTTGCTCCAGCAATTACTAATAAACGAGCCGTCTCGAAATTTACTCCTCCGTCCACACTAATTGGCAAATGAGGATATTGATTATGAAATTCAGCAATTTTTGTCAAAACAATTTTGGCAAACTCCTGTCCTTGATAACCGACCTTAGTGATTCCCATGAATTGAACTCCGTCAATTTTTTCAATCCACTTGTCTAATAAAGTATTTGAATCATTTGGATTTAAGGCTAAAAAAACTTCCACTCCCCTTTCCCTGCCCAAATTTATAAATTTTTCAATTTCTTCGTTATTTTTAAAAGCTGAGAGATGGCCAATGATTCTAAAAACTCCAATATCAATCCAATTTGTGGCCTCTGAAATTTGATCAGAAACCATTAAATCAATTTCAAAATTATTTTTTTCCCAGTGAGGCAAACCCTCTTCTTGAGTTAAAAGCTTTCGCCAATATTCATCGTTCAAAAAATTATATGGCCAACTTTTAGAAGGCACAAATTTTCCGTCCATCACATCAATTTGAATAGTTTCAGTCAGTCTTGAAACTCTATTTATCTTTTCGATAAAATCTTCATAAGTTTCGGGCATAACTGTGGGAATTATTTTGATTTCACTCATATTTTAAATTGATCAATTTTTTGAATTCTTCGAAGGTGTCTCGGTTCTCCAGAAAATTCTGTCTCTAACCACAACTCAACAGCTTCGAGAGCTTCTTCGGTATTTAAAAATCTAGCTCCGAGAGATAAAATATTAGAATCATTGTGTTCCCGAGAAATAATTATTTCTTGAGGAATTTCTCTTTGATCTAAGGGTTCATATTGCCCATTGAAAACAACTGCTCGTATTCCTGGAAGACGATTAGCTGAAATGGCTTCTCCTTGACCGGAACCACCAATCACTATTCCCATCGCTTCTGGATCTAAAGAAACATCTCGAGCGACTGGAAAAATAAAGTCAGGATAATCGTCATCTTCATCATATTCATAAGCGCCGTGATCAATCACTTCATATTCCGCTTTTTCTAAAAATTTAATTATTTCTTTTTTTAATTCAAATCCGGCATGGTCTGAACCGATATAAATTTTTCTAATATTTTTCATGCATTTATTATAACAAATGTTATTTTCCACCAAAATCAGATTAAGTCTTGAAACATTTTCTCCAGAAGTTTAGGATTGGCGGATCCTTGAGAAATTCTCATACCTTGACCCATTAAAAATTTTAAAGAATTTTCTTTGCCCTCTTTCAATTCCTGAACAGCTTTAGGATTTTCTAAAATGACCTGTTCGGCAATCTTTTTCAAATCCTCAGAATTACTTTGTTGCAAAAGATTTTTTTCTTCCCCGATTTTATTAGGGGAACCACCATTTGTCGCCATTTCTGATAAAATATCTTTCGCTCCCCGAGAAGAAATTTTATTATCCACAATCATTAAAATTAATTCCAAAAGGTTATCGGCGAAAATATAATTAAAGACCTTTTCATTTCCTTTATTGATAATAGAAGCCAAATCTGTCGACAAATAATTAACCGTCAACTGTAAGACTTTCTCGTTAGAATTTTTTGAAAGAATCTCATCTAAAATTTGAGACATCTTTTCTGTCTGAACGAAAAAATCAGCTTGGTCAATCGTTAAGCCCAAATTCAAGAATCGAGTTCTTCTTTCCCAAGGCAATTCAGGAATCTCTTTTTTTAAAAGCTCTTCGGAAAACTCCGGGATTTCCGAAATTTTTAATTTAGGAAGATCTGGTTCTGGAAAATATCTATAATCATCACTGGTTTCTTTAATCCTTTGACTGAAAGTATTTTGTTTAACTTCGTCCCAACCTCGAGTTTCTTGAACAATTTCAGCTCCCCGGCCCTCTTCAAGTAATTCAGTCATTCTTTTCACTTCATACTCAATCGCTTTTTCAACGGTTTTAAAAGAATTTAAATTTTTAACTTCAACTTTGGTGCCTAATTTATCTGAGCCTTCAGGAGCAATGGAAATGTTGGCTTCAACTCTCATTTCCCCTTTTTCCATATTAGCTCCAGAAACTCCTAAATAACGAACTAATAATTGCAGTTCTTTAGCAAAATTTGCCGCTTGACTAGCGCTTCGAATGACAGGTTCTGTCACCAGCTCCATTAATGGAACTCCGGCTCGATTAAAATTAACCAAAGAATAATCCCCTTTATCATGTTGTGATATGCCAGTATCTTCTTCTAAATGAACTCGAGTAATTTCTACATTCGAAATTTTTCCGCCAGAGATTAGCGGATATTTGTACTGGCTAATTTGATAGCCCTTAGGAATGTCAGGATAAAAATAATTTTTTCGATCCCATTCAGTAAAATCGGCGATTTGAGCACCGATGGCATAACCAACTTTTAAAACATGCTTGATGGCTTCTTTATTAAGAGTTGGTAAAGTACCTGGATGACCGAGACAAATTGGACAAACATTCACATTAGCTTCTTTTTCATCTGGATTGTTTAGAGAGGAACAAAACATCTTGGTCTGAGTTTTTAATTCAACATGAATTTCAAGACCAATAGTTGTAATGTATTTTGACATAATAAAAATAGTAACGGAAATTAGGCTTTATTTCAAGCGACAAAAAAGATGATTAGAAGGCAGAGCTAACGTTATAGATCGGAATCAAAACCGAAGCCAGTAAAAAACCAACTCCAACTGAAAGTAACACAATCATAATCGGTTCTATCATACCCACCATTGTATCAATAGCATTGGTAACCTCTCGGCGATAAAATCTCGCTAAGGTTCCTAAAATTTCTCCTAAATTACCTGTTTCTTCTCCTACTCGAATCAGTTGAATAAGAATCGAAGGAAAATGTTCATGTTTTGAAAAAGCATCTGATAAAGCGGCTCCCCCTTGAACATCCCGAATACTTTCATCAATAGCTTGAGAATAGACAACACTGTCTACCACGTCTTTTGTTAACTCCAAGGCTTTAATCATTGGAATACCACTAGAAAGCATTGTATCCAAGTTATCTGAAATTCTTGATAAAAATAATTTTCGATACAAATCTCCAACATAAGGAATACCTAATTTAAATTCATCAATCGCCTGTTTGCCTGCTTCTGTCTTATTAAATCTAAAGAGAAGAAAGATTCCTACAAAAAACAAAATCACTAGAATGAAACCATAATTGATTAAGAAATCAGAAAGACCAATAACCACTCGAGTGTAATATGGAATTTCTTGACCTGAATCAACCAAAATACCAGAGATTTTAGGAATAACCATTGTTAACATTAAGGCCATCACTGTTATAAAAGTAAAGACAATAAATGCGGGATAAATTAAAGCATTTTTAACTTTAGAAGTAACTTCATGAGTTCTGTCTAAATATTCCGCTAAATAATTAAAAGACTCATCAAGACGACCTGATTCTTCTCCGGCTTTAACCATGCTGACATAAAAACCGTCAAAAATATCACCGTGTCTATCCAAAGCGGCAGAAATTGAACTACCAGATTGTAATAATTCGGAAATATCTCCCAATGCCCGGCTTAATTTTGGATTGTCAGATTCAGAAGATAGTAAACGAAATATTTTTAAAGCAGAAACTTGAGCACTAAAAAGGGTCGATAATTGTTGAGTTAAAATCACCAAATCCTTGATGGTTACTCTTTCTAAAAAAGTAATGTTTCTGTTTAATCCGCCTCCTTCATTTTCAGCGGCTCGAATATCAGAAATAATAAACCCTCTTCTTTGTAGAGAACTGATTGCTACTTCTTGAGAAATAGCGGTCACTGTTCCCTCTTTTTTATCTCCTTTTTGATCTACGGCTTTATAAATGAATAACATAAAAAATTAAATTATTTTTCTCAAAACTTCTGGTCGGAAAGAGTGCAAATAAGCATTTTCTGCTGTGATTTCTCCTCGACGAACAAGATCAGCTAAGGTTCGGTTCATATCAATCATTCCTGACTCCGAACCGGTTTCGATCACCGTATCAATTTCATAAGTTCTTCTTTCTCTAATTAAATTTGAAACAGCATTATTATTCACCAATAATTCGTAAGCCGGAATCATTCCACCAGAGATTCTTGGAATTAATCTTTGAGAAAAAATACCAATTAAAGAACCCGCTAATTGCACTCGAATTTGATCTTGTTGGTCGCCGGGAAAACTATCGATAATTCTATCGATAGTTTGCGAAGCATTGTTGGTGTGCAAGGTCGACAAAACCAAGTGTCCGGTTTCAGCCGCGGTGACGGCCGCTGAAATTGTATCTTTTCCTCTCATTTCTCCCACCAAAATTACATCGACATCTTGACGAAAAGTTCCGATTAACGCGGTGTAAAAATCTTTTGTATCGATTCGTACTTCTCGTTGGTCAACAATTGATCTTTTTTGAGTGTAAAGATATTCAACTGGATTTTCGATGGTAATAATATGTTCCGCTCTTTCAGCGTTAATCATATCTATTAAAGCAGCTAAAGTGGTAGATTTTCCCTGTCCAACCGGACCCACTACTAAAAAGAAACCTTGTTTTCGATGAATAAAAGTTTCCAAGAAAGACGGCAGGTTTAGTTCCTCCAAAGTTCTAATTTTATTTGGAATTAGACGCATAACAATTCCAACCTTACTTTGTTGAACAAAAGCATTTCCTCGAAAACGAGAGGAGTCAGTGTGACTATAGGAAAAATCAAGCTCATTTGTTTCTTGGAAGGTTTTATAAAAATCTTCATTAACCATCACTTTTAAGAAACCGGTGACTATCTCTGACGTGAGAATTTCATATCTATTTAAAGGAATAAGATCACCGTTCACTCTAATTGTTGGATAACGACCTTCGGAAATATGCAGGTCTGAGCCATCTTGTTTGATAACTTCCTCTATTAATTGTTCTAAAATATTTTTGTAATCCATGATGTTAAGAAGTTTTTTTATTACTATATAAATCTTCAACCACTTTTAAAACTTCGGATGGTGTGTGTAAAGCTTTTACAATATATCCATCAATACCAATTTCCCGAGCTTTTTCTACATCTGTTTGCTGACCTTGATTCGTTAAAACAACCTTTAAAGTATTTGGTATTAAATTTTTATTTTTTAAAACTTCTAATAATTCTAAACCATTCATTTTAGGCATAATTAAATCCAAAAGAAGAACATCCGGCGAAAATCCACCTTGAATTTTTGTTAAAGCCTCCTCTGAATTAGAGATTGTTTCAACTTCATATCCAGCATTGGTAAATTTAGTGGCATACATATCAAGCAAAAACTTGTCATCATCAACTAACATTATTTTCAAATTTACTTTTTCCATATTAGTTTAATTATAACTTATTAATTTCCTCAAAAGGAATTTCTTTCCTCATCGCTTTAATAATGGCATCTTCTTTCATGGTTAGCATTCCTTTTTTTCGGACAATATCATAAATGGCTGATTCGACGGGATTTTTTAAAATAACATCTTCGATATCCCGATCCATTTTATAAATTTCAAAGACCGCTTCTCTTCCCCGAGTTCCTTGGGGGCATTGAGGTGTTGGTTTATTTTTTAAGAATTCCTCAGCAGTAGGAATTTTATCACGATATTCTGCAGGTAAATCTTGGAACTGTTTTTCTAATAAAGTTTTCAAACTGCCGTCAATTTTTAGAGACTCTCCACTACCGGGACAAATTTTCTTTACAAGTCTTTGGGCAATTCCCAAGATCAAAGTTGGAGGAATAAGATAAGGATCAACACCCATATCAATTAAACGCGGAATAATTCCGGCAGCATTATTGGTGTGAATAGTCGACAAAACCAAGTGTCCAGTTAAGGCGGCTTGAATCGCCAGCTTGGCCGTTTCACCATCTCGAATCTCCCCCACCATGATAATATCGGGGTCTTGACGCAAAGTAGTTCTTAAACCAGTAGCAAAAGTATAGCCAATGTCAGCTCGAACTTGAGATTGACTAACTCCATCCAAACTATATTCCACAGGATCCTCCAAACTTAAAACATTAAAAGAGTCTTTGTCGATTTCTTTTAGTAAAGAATAGAGGGTTGTCGATTTTCCAGAACCGGTTGGACCAGAAACTAAAATCATACCGTAAGGTTTTTTAATCGCTTCTCTTAACAATTCTAAATTTTCTTTAGAAAGTCCTAATTCAGAAACTGCTTTCACTCCTTTTTCTTGATCCAAGATTCTCATCACCACTTTTTCTCCATAATATGATGGGAAAGTTGAGACACGAAAGTCAATTTTTCGATTATTAATTTTCGCCGAAAAACGACCATCTTGAGGTTTTCGTTTCTCATCAAGTTTCATTTGACATAAAATTTTAATGCGAGCCACCACCGATAAATGAACTTTGCTCGGTAAAATTAAACTAATATTTAAAGTTCCGTCCACTCTAAAACGTACTCGAATTTTATCTCTCATAGGTTCGATGTGGACATCAGAAGCATTTCCTTCTACGGCGTAACGTAAAATAGTGGCCACAATTTTGGTAACGGGGGCATCTTCAATTATTCTAGTATCGTCTGAACCTTTTAATTTTTTAATATCAATCGTATCCTCTTCTTGCAAATTGGTTTCCAGCTCACCGAGAGCTTTAGTGACCTCACCGGAAAGACCACGATAAACTTCAAGAATTTTTTGAAAATCTGTGCTAGAAATTAAAAATATTTTAAAAGGTAAATCAACTTTTGAAGAAATAAAATTAAGTGCATCTCTCGCCTCTAAATCATCAGGATTAACCATTCCAACTTCCAAAAAACCATCTTTAATATCAATTGGCGCAAATTTATAGTGAATAACCGATTCTTCAGGAATATATTTTAGGATTTCAAAAGGAACTTGAACATCAGATAAGTCTCTGACCGGTACTCCCAAAAAATCACTCTTGGCTTTAAGAATATCGGCTGGAAGTATTCCATTTTCTTTTAAGATCTCTTCAAGCGATTCTTCTGTTTGAGAAAGAGCAGTTTTAATTTTCTTGGAAACATCTTTTTCGATTTTTCCTGTTTCTATAAGGAAATCTATGAAATCCATAATTTTTTTTATTCAGCTAATAAAGAATCTCCTGTTGGTACTTGAGGAGCAGAACTAATTGGCGCAAAAGGATTTTTTCTACCTTTTGGTTCTGGTTCAATGTCAGTACTATAATCATTTAAAGATTTTAAAACAGGGTCATCAAAAATTGAACGATCTAATTCCAAAGAATTAATTTCATTAATAGCTTTAATGATGTCAGCTCCCAAAATATCAGCTGAATCAACTTGATTTTCGCTTTTTAATAAACTTTCTATTTCTGGGTCTCCCTTGAAAAAAATAGTATAAACCAGAAAGATTCCCCCGATAATTGCTATTGCTATTAGTATTTTTTTCATTGCATTATTTATTTTATCTTAACCAATAAGTATCTAATGATATCGTGTAATTATAAATATTTTCTTTTTCGCCAGCTGTGATACCCAATTCTTTAATATCAACGACTCTTAGAGAATTTTCTAAATTATCCATAAAATTTTTAAAGATTTCATATGAAGCGGAAGTGCCGAAACTTAAAGTAATTGCTCCGTATTGAGATTCTGTTTGATCAACGATTTTACTGTTGCCTTCTTCATCTTTTTCTAATCCTCCAGTAATAGAGATGTTTGTCAGAACCATATTATATTTATCGGCAATCAAGTTAATGTCTCGAATCAGGCGGACATTATCAACTGTTTCGGGAAGAACTTTTTTCAAAGATTCTTTTTCTTCTTCGGTAATATTTTTATATTTTTTATTCAACTCTTCCCTTTTAGCCCGAAGTTCACGAGCTTTTTCCAGCATATTGTCATTTTCTTTTTTTTCTTCTAGCAAAACTTGTACCTCTTTATATTGAGGATCAATGAAGAAGAAGAATATTCCGATAGCAACTATTATTAAAATGAATGGTGTGTATCTTTTCATAATTAATTTTCTATAGGTTCATCAACAGACTCATCGATTGATTCGTCAAAAATATTAATATCATTTTCTCCTACTTGATTCGAGATCTTTTTTCTATACAAAACGGATTTTTCATCAACTAATGATTCCGCGGTGAAAGTTACAGGAAGATTTTGTCCAGTTGATTGAACATCTGAAAAAAGCACGTCTTTAAATACTCCAGTCTTGCCGAATTCATCAGATTGTAAAACTACCGATTCAAAGCGTAAAGCGGTCCCATCTCCGTTAATTCTGATTTTTCCATCATCTTCCGTTTTGTAATCCAAGCTTTTTAATTGAACTGTTTCCAAAACAGAGTCTTCCAAAAACATCAGAATCGCTGATGGAGCTTTGTGACTATTTAATAAATCTTTAACGGCGTTAATTCTTTCATTTAATCGAGTGGCTGCGGCAATCGTGTCTTCATCAAAAGAGTCCCTCGCTTCTTTTAATTCTTTAATTTGATTATCAATAATTCTTTGTGTTTGAATTTTCCAACCAAAAAATCCGGCCGCTACCAAAATAGCAGAAAAGAAAAAGACTGATCCAATCAAAGCCATCACACTCGGTCCAGATTTTCTAGAAAAATTATTTTTTTTGGCGTAAACAGGTTCTTTCGGAATGAATGAGGTTGTATATTTTGTTTCGTTTCCTTTTAACATATTTCTTATTTAAAATTATACTATGTTAGTTCATATAAAAAAACAAAGTTATTCGAGTTCTTGTAATTTTCTTAAAGCTAATCCGATAGCACCAGCAAACATCACTCCGGTTTTTGCCAAAACCGGTTCAAGAAAAGCCGGTGTTTGAACTTTTTCAAATGGATTTCCGGAAACGGTCTCGATACCAAAATATTTTTGAGCTTTATCAGCTAAACCAGTTAGTAATGATCCACCACCAACCATAATAACTCGACTAACATTTTTATTATATCTTTTTTCGAATTTTAGAAGCACTTCATTCGCAGTAGCAAAAATAGGATTAAAAACCGAATCGACATTTTCAGCGATTGACTGATCTTGATTTATTTCATTTTGACCGTAATTTCTTTTTAATTTTTCGGCAAATTCTATATCGATTCCAAGATTTTTTGCTAAATTTAAAGTAAGATCTTGAGAGCCTCGTCCGATCGTATGAGAATCTCTAATGACCCCCCTTTCGGTAATATAAACTTTTGTGGCACCAGCTCCAACATCAACAATCATAACCGGCATTAAAAAACCAGAGTCAAGGACAGCTCGAGCTGTCGAAAACATTTCTATTTCAAAAAATGAAGTGTCTAATTGAGCAGCGCTCACAACATTGCTATAATTAGCCAAAATATCATTGTGAATGGCTACCATCATAATCTCAACAGATCCTCCCTTTTTTTTATTTTTTAATGAGCCGTCTTCTTTTCTTTCGTCGAGATTAGGAATAACAAACCAATCTAAAGTTACTTCGGAAATTGGTACTGGAATATATTTTCGAGCCTCAACTGGGACCATTTTTTCTAGTTGTTTCCTAGGCATTTCTGGCATCTTAAAAACTGAAACCATACTAAACCGAATAGGAATTGACATGGATGAATTTTTAGTCGAAGAACCAGACTCTTTTAAAACATCCACTAGAGCTTCCGCCAATTTTTCGGCACTTAATTTGGTTGCTCGACCAATTTGAGTTTTGGCGTAAGGTCCAAGAGAAATTTCGCCATAAGTCTGCAAAACAGCAGACCCTTTCTTATTAACCAATTGAACAATTTTAATCGAAGATGCTCCGATATCTATTCCCAAAACACTGGCGCCATTTTGACCAGATGAATTTGAGGAAAAAAATCCTGAAATTTTATTAAAAAAGTTATCAAAAAGATTTGCCATATTTCCTATCAAAAATTATAACATAGAGGTATGAAAAAGATGATAGAAATTATCAATTTTTTAGTGGATTTAATTATTGGAAGAGATGTAGAAATTTTAAAATTAAAAAAATTAAGTTCTTCTGAAATCTTTTTTCAGCTAAATCCTAGAGAGAAATGTTATTTTTCTTTCATTTTTACCATTTTTTCTTATCAGACTCCTTTAGTCAGAAAAATGATTTGGCAAATGAAGTTTCGAGAAAATAAATGGGCAGCGAAAATCTTGGGAAAATTCTTAGCTGAAGTTTTTGTAAAAAATTCCCTTTTTTCAAATTCATCAAATAATTTTACTGAAAAAATTATTTTAATTCCGATTCCGATTCATAAAAAAAGATATCAACAAAGAGGCTACAATCAATGTGAATGGTTGGCCAAAGAAATGATAAAGAATTTACCAAAAAAAATTAGAGAAAAAATTATTTATAATCCTCGGGTTTTAAAAAGGATTCACTATACCGAAAAACAATCTTGGCATAATGAAAAGAATCGAAAAAAAAATATTAAGGGTGTTTTTGAAATAAATTCAAAAATAAACTTATCTAATCAAACGATCATATTATTAGACGATGTTTATACAACAGGGGCGACTCTTTTGGAAGCTCGTCAAACTCTAGAGAAAACGGGAGCAACAAAAATTTATGCTCTGGTGGTGGCTCATTAAAAATTAACGAAACTAATTTTTAAGTGACTTATTTTCTTCAACTTTCAGATTATGATTAAAACCATTAGAAATATTAAAGCTGATTATTTTTTTCCGATTTTTTCGAAAAAACTTATTCCAAATAATATAACCGATTTCTAAAATTCCAAGAGTATTTACCAATAACAAAACAATAAACCAAACTTGGTCCGTCTTTCGAGCGGCAATCCACAAAGCCCACCCCTTCCAAAACAAAGACCAGGTTATTAAAAGCATCATGGTAAAAAACATCAATTGATAGATTGATATCCCTAAAAAGTCAGCAAAAATATACGAGGAAATAATAATTTTATTTAAAAAGCCTAATAAGTACATATTGAATAATTATTTTTTTAAAATTGTTTTTTTAATTTAACTAATTTATTTTATCACAAATAATAATTTTTGAATTTAGATTCTAGAAATTTAATATTGACAAAACGAAATATGATGATATTGTTCAAAATGATGTACCTTAAATAAAAACAAAAAATAAAAATTCTAAATAAAAACTAAACTTCAAAAAAGAAAGCGGGTGGAATCTAAATATTTTTTCCGCAAGGAATAAGTGATTTCGACGACTAAATCAGTTCAATTTTAAATTGGAGGAAAAAAATGAAAAAGAAAAATATTTTTCTTTGTTCAAGTAAGGCTCGACCCTTGATCGTTTGGTCTAATCCAATATTAGAACAGGCAGAAAAACTAAGTGGTTTTTTGGATTTAAACTCCGAAATCTCCTTTCGTCAGTTGAGAGAATTAAAAAATCCACCAATTTATAGCACAGGTTGGTTTGTGGCTCCAACAATAGAAACTGTTGCTAAAAAATACTTTCCGAAAATTACTAACGAGGAGGAAAAATATTATCAAGTCCTTAAAATGGTGTTTGATCTTTTTTCAAAAAAAGATCCGCAGTTTAAAAATTCTTTACGGAATGAAATTACTAAAGATCGTTTTTTGAGAAGCTCAAGAACTTCGCATCTTATTCAAATTTTACGAGAAAAACAAAAGGGAGATTTTCTTGTTTTTCCCGGAAGAATTGAAACTGACACCAATATTCCGTTACTCAGTAACGAATTTGAATTAGATTTGCTTCTTTTGATGTCCATTATAATTACTCATGAAGAAAAAATTGCCGACTTTAAAAAGATTTATCGAAAAAAGTTGACGATTTATTCTTTGGGAAATTCGCGACATCTAAACGAAAAAAACCTTTTTAAAGAGATTCCTTGCTTCCAACTCGGTTTTGATCAAATTGAATTAAAGATCGAAACTTTACCTGATGACTTAGACAAATATTTTATTTGTCCAACTGGTTTTGTGGTTTAGTATGACAAAATTAAGATTCCTATCGGGTTACCTTCACAAGTAACCCGATTTTTTTAAAAAATGTTGAAATTTAGAGATTGTTCATAAAATAACGAAAAAGAAATATTGAAAGATATAATAAAAAAGAT
>CAZTQC010000001.1:0-23401 GCA_964615685.1 uncultured Candidatus Saccharibacteria bacterium | reverse complement strand
AAATTGGATGTCTCGTCAATTGGTATTCCATTTATGAGTGAAGATTTATATTTAGGATGGTTTATTATTCCTTTCTTTACTTTTGTTATTGCTTCAATATATTCAAGTGGAGTGATTGATGGCCTAGACGGTTTAGCCGGCGGAGTATTTTCAATTATTTTTTCAGCTTATGGTTTTATTGCTTTTTCTTTAAATCAAATTAATTTAGCGGCATTTTGTGCAGCTATCGTAGGAGGAATTCTCGCATTTTTATGGTTTAATATTCCGCCAGCCAGATTTTATATGTCAGAAACAGGGAGCATGGCATTGACGATGGTTTTGGCAGTGGTCGCTTTTATGACCGATTCGATTGTTGGCGGTGTCGGAATTATGATATTTCCAATCATCGCTTTGCCGTTAGTGGCAACTATTGCCTCAAGTGCTATTCAATTAGCTTCTAAAAAATATCGAAATGGTAAGCAGGTTTTCTTAGCTGCTCCTTTACATCATCATTTTGAAGCCTTGGGTTGGCCAGCCTATAAAATAACAATGCGTTACTGGGTTTTTACGGTGATTGTCTCCTTCATCGGCATTATGATTAGTTTAATAGGTTAATTTGTAAATTAAATAAGCCATGTCTTCTTCAAAACATCCTGATAAATTTTTACTTTTTTTAGTAATAATTTTGATTTCATTGGGATTATTTATATTTTTTTCGGCCTCTTTAGGATTACTGGCTCGAGATGGAGCCAGATTCGGTTCGGTTCTTTCAAGTCAAATTGGTTTGGGTTTGATTATTGGCGGAATTTGGTCTTTTATTGTTTCAACGATTGATTATAAATTTTGGGGAAGAAAATCCTTTTGGGTTTTTTTATTGGCGATTTGTTTAACCTTAGCCGTTTTTATTCCAGGAGTTGGTTTTTCTCATGGCGGAGCAAAAAGGTGGTTATCAATCGGTAATTATTGGACTCTTCAACCCGCTGAGTTTCTTAAAATAGCTTACATCATTTATTTGGCCACCTGGATTGCTAGTGTTAAAAATAAAGTTTCAAGTTTTAAATATGGTTTTTTACCTTTCGTTGTAATCACGTTAATTCCTGTCGGAATTCTTTTAGCTCAACCCGATACTGGAACAGTTTTACTGATTGGTTTTACTGGTCTCGTGATGTATTTTACGGCCGGAGGAAATTTAAAACATATTTTTTTGATTGTTTTACTCGGTTTAATTTTAGGAGCGGGTTTGATTTTTACTCGACCTTATTTAATGGACAGAGTAAAAACTTTTATAAATCCGGCAAGTGACTCTCTCGGTTCTGGTTATCAAATTCGACAATCATTAATTGCTATTGGTTCTGGAGGAATTTCTGGCAAAGGCTTCGGTCAAAGTGTTCAAAAATTTAAATATCTTCCAGAACCAATTGGAGACTCTATTTTTGCAGTCGCCGGAGAAGAATTTGGTTTTTGGGGAACTACTTTATTAGTGATTTTGTTTAGTCTTTTCATTATCAGAGGTGTTCAATTGAGTTATTTGGTTCAAGACACCTTTGGTGGACTATTAATGCTCGGACTTGTTATAATAATCGGAGCTCAATCATTTTTTAATATGGGAGCAATGCTTGGTATTTTTCCTTTATCGGGCCTACCTTTGATTTTTATTAGTCACGGCGGAACAGCTTTATTCTTCTCACTTTTTGCGATTGGAATTATGTTGAATATATCAAGACACCTAAAAAGAAATAATAAATAGCATGAAAATACTTTTAACAGGAGCAGAATCTGGAGGACATTTTTATCCGATAATCGCTGTCACGGAATCCTTAAAAAAAATTTCCAAAGAAAAAAAATTACTCGATCCTCAGTTAATTCTCTTTGCTCCTAAACCATACGACAAAAAAATCATTTTTGATCATCAGATTTATTACGAAAAAGTGCCGGCCGGCAAAGCCAGGATTTATTTTTCCGTAAAAAACTTTTTTGATTTTTTCAAAATGGGGTGGGGAATTATCGTCGCCTTTTGGAAAGTTTTTTGGTTATATCCTGATGTCATTTTCAGTAAAGGGGGTTATGGAAGTTACCCAGTATTGTGGGCTGGTCGAATTTTAAAAATTCCCATTATTATTCACGAATCTGATAGTTATCCAGGAAGGGTTAATAAGTGGGCTGGAAAATTTGCCGAGAAAATCGCTATTTCTTATCCTGAGGCAGAAAAATATTTTCCCAAAGGGAAAGTGGCCTGGACTGGTAATCCTGTTCGTAGAGATGTTACCAACATTTCAAAAGAAGGAGCCCGTGAATATCTAGAGCTAGAAACAAAGGTTCCAGTGATTTTAATTTTGGGTGGCTCTCAAGGTTCAAAAATTATCAATGATGCGGTTATCGAGATTTTACCGGAATTGGTAGAAAATTATCAAGTTATTCATCAAACTGGTAGAAGAAATTTTGAAGAAGTTAAAAACACCGCAGAAGTCGTTTTAAATGATTCAAATTTTAAAAAAAGATATTACGTTTATGAATATTTAGATGAATTGGCAATGAGAATGTCTGCTGGAGCCTCAGATTTAATTATCACGCGAGCCGGTTCAACTTTGTTTGAGATTGCCCTTTGGGGAATTCCGAGTATTGTTATTCCAATTACAAAATCGAATGGAAATCATCAATCAAAAAATGCTTACACTTATGCGCGAAGTGGAGCTGGAGTAGTGATCGAAGAAGGGAACTTAAATAAAACAATTATCCTATCAGAAATTAATAAGATTTTAGAAAATAAAGACATTTATAAAAAAATGGCGGAATCTACCAAAGAGTTTGCTAAGCCAGATGCTGCCGACATTATCGCCGAAGAAATTATTGATATCGCTCTCAAACATGAAAAATAAAATTTTAAACTTTTTTAAAAGCAAAAATAATCTTGCTAGCCAAACCGAAAAAGTGGTCACGCGAATTGCGCCATCACCAACAGGTGTGATGCATATTGGCACCGCTCGGACAGCTCTTTTTAACTATTTATTTGCTAAAAAAAACAACGGGAAATTTATTTTTAGAATTGAGGATACTGACACCGAAAGAAGTAAGCCTGAGTATGAGAAAGATATTTTAGACGGTATAAATTTTTTAGGATTAAAATTTGATAGCTTTTATCGACAATCTGAAAGAAAAAAAATTTATGAAAAATATTTGAATAAATTGATTAAAGAAGATTACGCTTATTTTTCTAAAGAAACAGAAGGGGACAGAAAGGAGGTTATTCGATTTCGAAATCCAGGTAAAAAAATCGCTTTTCAAGATTTAATTCGGGGGGAAATTTCTTTTGATACTACCGAGTTGGGGGATTTTGTCATCGCTAAATCAATTTCAGAGCCCCTTTATCATCTCGCCGTAGTGATTGATGATTTTGAAATGAGAGTGACACATATTATTCGAGGAGAGGATGGAATCTCAAATACTCCGCGACAAATTTTAATTCAAGAAGCTTTGGGAATTAAAATTCCTCATTATGCTCATTTACCGCTTATTCTTGGAAAAGATCGGGCCAAGCTTTCAAAAAGACATGGCGCTGTTTCTTTATCTGAATTTCAAAAAAATGGTTATTTACCGGAAGCCATTATCAATCATTTAGCTCTGCTCGGTTGGAATCCTGGCACAGATCAAGAGTTATTTACTCTAAATGAATTAACAAAAGAATTTTCTTTGGAAAAAGTCTCCAAAAGCGGTTCAATTTTTAATGAAGAAAAATTAAAATGGTTTAATAAAATTTATCTAAAAAATATAAGTGATGAATCTTATTTAGAAAAAATTCATGGAAAATTGGATCAATATAACCCAACGAAAGAACAACTTTTAAAATTAAAAGAAATTATTTTAGAAAGAATCGAAAACTTTTCCGAAATTTCTTCAATGGTTTCAGCTGGAGAATTAGAATATTTTTTTGTTAAAATAGATTACCCAAAAGAAAATTTGATTTGGAAAAAAAGTGATGCTTCGGAAACCCTTATTCATTTAAACAAGGCAAAAGAAGTTTTGTCAATTGAAGGCAGGGAAGAGTTATCAGAAAAAGACGCCAAGGACCTTCTTTGGTATTACGCTGAGGAAAAGGGAAAAGGTCATGTTTTGTGGCCTTTAAGATACGCTCTTTCAGGAAAAGACAAGTCTCCAGACCCTTTTGTTTTGATTTCAATTTTAGGTAAAAAAGAGTCTCTAGAAAGAATACAAATAGCTTTAAACAAGTTAAATGACAAAAAATCTTAAATCAATCAAAATAGTACTAATAATTGCCCAAATTTGCCTTATTTTGCCTATTTTGGGCTTTATTTTAACTCCATTAGTATCTTTGGCTAATCAGGATGAAATTGATCAATTAAACAGCGAAATTGCCGAAAAACAGCAAAAAATTCACGAATTGGACAGGGAAATTGCTCGACAAAAAGAAGCCTTAAATTCCGTTAGTGGTAAGGCCAATAATCTTCAAGGCACAATAGCTAGTCTGGAAGCAACCAAAAAGAAAATTGAAAACGACATTAATAAGACAGAAACCGAAATCTCTCGAGCCGAATTAACAATTCAAAGATTGGCTTTGGAAATCGGAGAAAAAGAATCTTTGATTCAAAAAAACTCCGAAGGTCTTTCTGAATCAATTCGTCGAATCAATTCTCTTGAAAATATCTCGACCATTGAAAAATTTTTGGGTTACGAAACCATTTCTGATTTTTGGATTGATCTTGAATTAACCGAAAAATTACAGAAAAAAATGCACACAGAAATTCAGGAATTATTAGCTCTTAATAATGAATTGAAAGAAAAAGAGAATGAAAAATTATCTGAGAGAAATAATCTCACTCAGCATAAAAAAGAATTGTCGGGAGAAAAAGAGGTTGCTTTAATTACTAAAAAAGAAAAGCAAACTCTTTTAAACCAAACTAAAAATGAGGAGGCTGAATATCAGAGAATTCTTAATCAGAAGATTAGTGAGAAAAAAAAGTTCGAGGAAGAATTACTAGAAATCGAATCCCAATTACATTATTTGATTGATCCGGACTCTTTTCCAAACGCCAAAAAAGGCATTTTGGGTTGGCCGCTTGATAGTATTAGAATAACTCAACGATTTGGAGGAACTTCTTTTGCAAAAAATAATCCACAAATTTATGGAAGAACTTATCATCCTGGAGTGGATTTTGGGACCCCGATTGGAACAAAAGTAAAAAGTGTCGATGGGGGAGTTGTAAAGGGTTTTGGGAACACCGACGCCTTCCCTGGTTGTTACGCTTGGGGAAAATGGATTTTAATTGAACACGATAATGGTCTAAGTTCTTTATACGCCCACCTTTCAAGTACTTTGGTTTCACAGGGCGAAAGGGTTAGCCGGGGTCAAGTAATTGCCCTATCAGGAAATTCTGGAATTAGTACGGGCCCTCATTTACATTTAAGCGTCTACGCTTCACAAGGAGTCAAAATTGGCCGTTATGGCGATTTTAAGAGCGGTACAGGATGTTCAGCTACCAATGCTACTGGTCCTTTTGCCGATTTAGAAGCTTATCTTGATCCGGAATCTTATTTACCAAGTTCTTATTAAAAATAATATGAATACTAACTTAAAGAAAAATAATCAAGGATTTATAGCCAATTTTTTAGTAATAATCGTTTTAATTGTTATTCTTCATTTTTTAGGATTTAATATTAAAGAAATTTGGGAAAATATCTTTTATCCATTCTTTGTGTTTTTGGGGGGATTGATCGAACAAATCATCGATTTTGCTATCTCCATAGCGACAAAACTAAAATCATCTAACTAAAATAAGGAGAAGCTGAGAAAATTTGAGGGTTTTTAAAAGTCTTTATTTTAAAGCTTATTTTAGATATAGCGTCGCAAAAGATATATTGTGCGTCATAGTGTATATTTTGTCAGATTCACAGAAAAAAGTTATCCACAGTTACAACATAAATAAATAATTTTGGTAAGTAATAAAAAATCAGCCCCATCGGAAAAGTGGCACTCTAATTTTTTGGAAAAGTAAGATAATAAAAAAGTAAGATTTAAAGAGAAGAGAAACGGCCCTCTTCCCTATTTTTTGAAAAGAGATCCATCTAATAAATAAAAAATCGAACATTTTTTAACGTTCGATTTTTTATTTATTCTTTGGAAGAAAATTATTTCACAGCCACCTCTCTCATTTTGTTCCAACAAAATGAAGAATACTTCCATGGTCGTGTTCCCTCCGAATTGTAAAGAAATCTGGCGTATTCCATATTTCCTTCCAATGTGTAGATATCAATTCCAAGTCTTTGTGCAACCTGTAAATGATATTTTTCATTTATCTGCATAACACCAACATCAGATGAATTTTCAGTTCCTCTTAAAACGCTTCCGTTTTTATTAAACTGTCGAAATTCAGATTCGCAACTAGCGACATCTATTAAGACGGGGATATCTGAAAAATAATGTTCGACAATTTCCTGAGTGGTTTTTTCTGAATTTTCTTGTTCCTTTGAAACCTCTTCGCTAACTTTAACTTCTTCTTCGTTAACGGAGAGAACTTCTTCCACAGGAGCGACTTCAGATACTTCCGAAGAAGAATCTAAAACCTGATTTGATATTGTGGCAGCTAATGCCGTTATCCCGATGACTAATTGTAAAATAGTTTATTTTTTAATGACAATCTACGCAGGCAACAGTATTTAATCGGACGTAGGCTCTAGAGCTTCTCGTTTAAGACGAGTCCTAAAAAGCAAAAACTCGAAGTTATTAACTCCGAGATAAATCTATCCTAGCATAAAATATTATTATCTGTCAATGACAAATAAAGACCTATTTTTGAGGCTTTTTTGGTCCTAATTAGGGTTTTTTACACCCAGCAGCTAAGCTATAGCCTCTTGCTTCTGCTTGTTCAGGTGAGGAAAAATAGACCAAATTTGCCTCTTTTATTCTATTAATTCCTCCACAATTTAAATAATAATATTTCGTTCCATTAATAGAAGCTCCTATTTTACGATCTTCACTTCCCTCCGGACTATCTAAAACCAAAAAGTTTGCCGAGAAGGCTTGTTTTAAAATTTTTATTTGCTCTTTTTCTTTTGTTATGGTTAAAATTTGACTAATAGCAAAAGAGAGGCTAGTGCATAAGACAAAGAAAATCGGAAGAAGCAGTCTCTGCCCCACCCTAATTTGGGACTTGATTTTTTTCTTTAAATGTTCTAAACTCATCTAATCATTATATAAAGAAGCAGATAAAATTTATTTAAAATTTAACTTATTATGTCACACGTAAAAGCCGGAGGTTCAACAAAAAACTTAACAGACTCAAAACCTAAATTTTTAGGAGTTAAATTGACCGATGGTCAAAAAGCTCAAATTGGTTCAATTATTGTTCGACAAAGAGGAACAAAAATTTTAGCTGGGGAAAATGTTCAAATTGGAAAAGATCATACCTTGTTTTCCGAAAAAGTGGGAATTGTGAAATTTGGTGAAAAAAGAAAAAAGGGATTTAATGGAAAATTTAAAAAATTAAAAATAGTTTCAGTTATTTAGTTAAAGGGATTACCTCCACAGTAAAATTTTGAGTTTGCCCTTCATAATGACAGGTTACCTCATGCTCTCCTACTTCTTTAATATTTTCTTTTAATTTAAGATATTCCGGATTAATATTGATTTTTAGTTGTTTTTTAATTGCTTCAGCAATCTTATTCACGTTAATTTGAGCGAAAAGATGTCCTTTTTCATTTGCTTTTTCCTCAATAAGAATTTTATGTTGAGAAATTTCTTCAAAAGTTTTTAAAATTTCAGTTTGGAATTTTTCTGTTTTGGTAACCTCAAATTGTTTTTGAGCGGCCATTTTTTTAATCTCAGCTTCTGTCGCGACTTTTGCTAATCCTTTAGGTAAAAGCATATTTTGCACAAACCCATCCTTAACTTCTTTAATATCCCCTTTTTGTCCAATTCTTGGAACATTTTGTAATAAAATAACTTTCATATAATTTAAATTATATTTCTTTTAAAATTTTAATAGCTTCTTCGGTTTGATAATCAAACAGCTCTATTCCCTCTGGGGCCTTATCAATGACAATATCAGGTAACAATCCCCCATCTGAAATGGATTTTCCAAAAGGAGTTAGCCATCTAGCGATTGTAACTTTTAAGGATGTTTCTGGAGTGACTTGAATAAGCTCTTGAACAGATCCTTTACCAAAAGTCTTAGTTCCAACCACTGTGGCGATTTTGTGTTCTTGAAGAGCTCCAGCTAAAATTTCTGCGGCGGAAGCGGATCCTTGATTTACCAACACCACCATTTTTAAATTATCATTGAAAATATTTTGCCCTCGACTTCGAAACTCTTTAACCTCGTCTCCAAAGTCTTCTTGAACAATTACCTTTCCGGCTGGTAAAAACCAGCTAGCGATGTCTACTGCTGAATCCAAAAATCCTCCTGGATTTCCTCTTAAATCTAAAAGAAGCCGGCTTTTCTTCGATAAAATAAATTCCCTCAAAGCCGCTCTAAATTCAGATTCGGCTCCAGCTGAAAAATTGTAAAGAGAAATAACAAAAATTCCATCATTTCTCAGTTCGGTTTCGAGAGTTGGAATATTAATCACGTCTCGAGTTACAACTAAATCAAAGGGCTCTTTTCCCCCAATTCTAAAAATAGTTAAAGTTATTTGAGTTCCAACAGGACCCTTGATTTTACTTACTGCCTCATCTATACCAATGTCTTGAGTGGTCATCCCATCAATGGCCAAAATTTTATCTCCAGATTCAATTCCCGCTTTTTCGGCCGGAGTATTTTTTAATGGTGTTACAACCGTTAGAATACCATCAGCAATTCCAACCTCCATTCCGACTCCGGCAAAAGATCCTTCAATACTTTCTTGAAAAGATTCATTTTCTGCTGGCGGTAAAAAGATTGTGTAAGGATCGCCCAGTGAATTGACCATTCCGGAAATCGCGCCCCAAACTTTTTCCTGATTAGTAATTTCTTTCGTGCTTGAAGCTGAAATAAATTTGTCTTCAACTAAATTCCAAACTTTCCAGAAACTATAAAAATCAACGTCCGAAGAAGCATTCACTGTATTTTTAAAAGATTTTGGAACCAGAAATTTTTCGTTGTTATGACCAACAAAATATCCGCTACCAAATATCAAAGTAATTAGAATTAAACTAATGAGAGCAAAGGAAATATTTTTTAAAATTTTATTCATCATTTTGAAGTGTTTTTAAAATCAAGACAACAGTTGATTTTTATCTATTGAATTATGGCAAAAGTTAACCGAAGCGTCAATTTTTTCTAAAAGAAATAGAAAGGTGAAGAAAAAAAAGTATTTTAATAAATCGTCATGTTATAATTTAGAAAATGATTTCGACATATAAACATGGAAAGTTAACCTAGATTGATCTAGAAAATCCAACTCAAAATGAAGTTAAGGCAATTTCAGAGAAGTATAACATTGATCCTACTGTTGCTGATGATTTATTAACTCCCTCTATTCGTCCGACTATTGAGTTAAAAAAAGATTATATTTACCTAGTTTTATATTTTCCAGACACCAATTTGGAAAAGAATGAGATTAAAACTGACCAAATCAACGAAATAGATTTTGTTATTGGAAAAAGGTTTATCATTACTAATCGTTATTCAAATAATAATGCCCTCTTAGAATTTTCTAAAGTTTTTGAAGTCGATTCTATTTTAAAAAAAACCGAGATGTCCAAACATGCTGGTTTTATCTTTTTTTACATGATTCAAAGTCTTTATCGAAATCTTTTTTATAAATTGGAACACATTAAAGACTTAATAAAAGATGCTGAAGATCATGTTTTTCACGGAAAAGAAAAAGAAATGGTCGTAACTCTTTCTCAAATTCATCGAGTTTTATTAAATTTTAAATCAGCAATTTCTCTTCATCAAGAAATTTTAGAAAATTTTATTCAAGTCGGAAAAGGTTTTTACGGAACTGACTTTCGACACCATCTAAAAAGTATTTTAGGAGAATATTTAAAAGTTCAAGCCGAAGTGGAAAGCGCAAAAGAATATTTAAATGAATTAAAAGAAACCAATAATTCCCTCCTTTCTACCAAACAAAACGAAATTATGAAGAATTTAACAATTGTAACTTTTGTTTTCTTGCCATTGTCTTTAATTGCTAGTATTTTTGGAATGAACACAGAAAATATGCCTTTTATTGGCAATCCTCATGATTTTATTATTGTTTTACTTGTTATGCTGATGACCACCAGTACAATTTTCTTATTTTTTCGTTTTACGAAACTTCTTTAAAAAGATAAGATAGAAATAATAAAAATACCGACATGAAAATTTATCTGAAAAATACATTAACCGGAAATAAAGAAATTTTTAAACCAGTTAAAGAAAACGAAGTGAAAATGTATCATTGTGGACCGACCGTTTATAGTCGACAGCATTTAGGAAACATTAGTGCTTTTATCTACTCCGATGTTTTAAAAAGACTCTTTGAATATCAAAAATACACCGTCACCGAAGTTATAAATATTACAGACGTTGGACATTTAACCTCGAATGCTGATGAAGGAACAGACAAAATAGAAGACGCCGCTAAAGAAAACGATCTTTCAGCTAAAGAAATTACTCAAAAATTTACCGAGCTTTTTATTCAAGATTTACAAAAAGTCAATATTGAAACTCAAAATATAATTTTTCCCAAAGCCACTGAAAATATTCCTGAACAAATCGCTCTTATTCAAGAGTTGGAAAAAAAAGGATTTATTTATGAGATTTCTGATGGAATATATTTTGACACAAGTCTTTTTCCTGATTACGGAAAATTGGGTAACATTAATTTAAGTGGATTAAAAGAGGGCGCTCGAATAAAGAAAAAGGACGAGAAAAAAAATTTGACAGATTTTGCTTTGTGGAAATTTTCCAAACCAGAAGAAAAAAGGCAGCAAGAGTGGCCTTCACCTTGGGGGGTTGGTTTTCCAGGATGGCATTTGGAATGTTCGGCCATGTCTAAAAAATTCTTAGGTCAAACTTTTGATATTCATTTGGGAGGAATTGAACATATTCCTACTCACCACAATGGAGAAATCGCTCAATCAGAGGCCGCCTACGATAAAAAATTAGCGAATTATTGGGTTCACTTGAATCATTTAATGTTGGAGGGTGAAAAGATGTCAAAATCTCTTGGCAATGTTATCTATCTTGAAGATTTAGAAGAGCACAAAATTCCCTATTACGTTTTTCGATATTGGTTGTTGACATCAAACTATGATGCTTCTTCAAATTTAACATGGGAGGCTTTAGAAGGTGCTCAAAACGGCTTACAAAAATTAATTAAATTTTTAGAAGAAGTTTTTACAACAACAAAAACTTTAGACAATATTGATGAAAAATATTTACAAGAGACCTTAGGAAAATTAAATAATGATTTGAACACCCCCCAAGCTATTGCTTCTCTTTGGAAATTAATAAAAGATAAAAAAGTTTCTCCTGAAAATAAATTGGGAACAATTTTGGAAATTGATAAAGTTTTAAATATTGGTTTTTTAAAAATTTTAGAAAATTTATCAGAGCAAAAAAATCAAATTCCGGAGAAAATTTTAGAACTTGCTAAAACTCGCGAAAAAGTTCGGGCTGAAAAAAAATGGTCTGAATCTGATGTTCTTCGAGATCAAATTGAAGAAGAAGGTTACGAAATTTTAGACACTCCAGAAGGTTTTAAAATTCATAGAAAATAAGAGCTTTCCCCGTTCTTTCCCCTTTCTGTCCACTGATTTTATTTTTTTTTCATAAAAATTTTATGTTAATCTATATTTACTTTTCATGGCAACTTTTTCAAATAAAAAAACTTTAAAAATTCCCCCCCAAAGTAACGAAAGTGAAATGGCGGTTCTTGGCTCAATTATGTTAAGAACCGATTCTCTAAATGAAATTATAGACATGATTTCAGTTGAGTCATTTTATTCTCAAAGACATAAAATAATTTATGAAAATATTTTAAAACTTTTTTCTGAAGGAAAACCAATTGACCTGGTTTCGTTGTCAGAAAGAATCACTACTCAAGGAAAAATTGATTCGGTCGGTGGTCGAAGTTATTTGGCAGAAGTAATAGAATCAGTTCCCTCCTCTGCAAACATCAAACATTACGCCGAAATTGTCAGAACAAAATATTTATTACGATGTTTAATTGAAGCTTCTGAGAAAGTTTCTCTCATGGGATATAATGAAGCTGAACCAATTGAAAATATTTTAGATTCAGCCGAAAAAGAAATTTTTAATATCACTAATCGGGGCGATAATCGCAGTCTTGTTGAGATAAAAAATACTTTAGGAAATGCTTGGGAAAGAATTGAGAATCTGCACAAAAACAAGGACCAGTTGCGAGGCGTCCCCACTGGTTTCAAAAGCCTTGATAATATTTTAGCCGGACTTCAAAAATCAGATCTTATTATTTTAGCCGCTCGACCTTCCGTCGGAAAAACCTCTCTTGCTTTAGATATCGCTCGACATGTAGGTGTGAATGAAAAAATTCCGGTAGTGATTTTTTCACTAGAAATGAGTTCTCAGCAATTAATTGATCGGATGTTAGCCGCCCAATCGAATGTTAACGCTTGGAAATTAAGAACTGGAAATTTATCGAATGAAGAAGATTTTGCCAGCATCCGTGACTCTTTAGCCGTCCTTTCAGACGCCCCAATCTTTGTAGATGATAAGCCAGCTAATAATATTATTTCTATTCGTTCAACCGCTCGAAAACTAAAAAGTGAAAAAAATCTTGGTTTAATTGTTATCGATTATCTTCAATTGATGGTGCCGACAGCAAGCCGTTCAAGCGATAACATGGTTCAACAAGTCACAGAAATTTCTCGTTCTTTAAAAGCTTTGGCGCGAGAAATTGATGTTCCTGTATTAGCTCTTTCTCAATTATCAAGGGCCGTTGAACAGCGCGGTGGTAAACCCCGTTTGTCAGATTTACGAGATTCTGGTTCAATTGAACAGGACGCCGACGTTGTCGCTTTTATTCATCGAGAAGATCGCTACAAGGAAGAAAGTGATAAAAATAATTTGGCCGAAATTCTAATTGAAAAACATCGAAATGGTCCGACTGGCCATATTCAATTATATTTTGATCAAGAGAGAACCACTTTTAGAGATGTCGATAAAACCGATTATGGAAATAACGAAGTAAATGATTTTTAAAATTTTAAATGAATATTATAGATGAATTAACAGAATATTTTCGAAAATTTCCCGGTATTGGTCCTCGACAGGCCAAGCGTTTTGTTTATTATTTACTAAAGCAAGATAAAAATTATTTAATTCGATTTGGTGAAAAAATTCCAGAACTTAAAAACTCAGTCAAACAATGTCATCAATGTTTTAGATTTTTTACCGAATTTACAAAGGAAAACGATTCAAAAAAGTGTTCAATTTGTCGAAATTTAAATCGAGATCTCGAAACTCTCATGCTAGTTTCAACAGATACTGATTTCGAATCAGTTGAAAAAAGCGGAAGTTTTCAAGGCACTTATTTTATTTTAGGAGGATTAGTACCAATTTTACATAAAAACCCAGAGCAAATCATTCGTCTAAATTCATTGATAAAGGAAGTTTCAAATCGAGTTTCTAATAACACTTTAAAAGAAATTATTATTGCTTTAAATGCTAGTCCGGAGGGCGAACACACCACTGACATTATTAAAACCTCGCTTAAACCTTTTTTGTTTGAAAAAAATATTAAAATTAGTATTTTGGGTCGGGGCTTATCTACTGGAACAGAGATTGAATATTCAGATCCGGAAACTTTAAAAAACGCTTTTTTGAATAGAAATTAAAGAATTATTTTATAGAAGTAATTCTAACAGTCATTTTTGGTTGTCGATGACCATTCTTTTTGAAATATCGGCTTTTAGCTCGATACCTAATAACTGTAACTTTTTTATCTCTAGATAATTCAATTAATTCTGCTGATACTTTACCGCCAGAAACTAGAGGCGCTCCAATCTTAACTCCGTTTTTGTCAGAAAGTAACAAAACTTCATCAAAAATAATCTTTGAGTCTCCTTCTTTTAGATTTTTTATTTTTTCGATTTTAAGAGTATCGCCCTCTTCCACCAAATATTGCTTGCTACCTGTTCTAATTACCGCCAAAACAGAGCCGTCTTTCGTTTCTTTTTGAGGAGTTTTTTTAGTTACAGCCTTTGATTTTAGAGATGAGTTCTCTATTTTCTTCTCTGTTCCTTCTTTGATTGTTTCTGTTGCCATAATTAAATTCTTATAAGTTTCTATATTTTACACAAAAACGGTTTTTTAGCAAGGGTTTTTTAGCAAAGGTTTTTATTCTTAAATTTTAATCGATTTCTGGCCGATCCAGGGCCAAAGGTTCTATTTCTCCACCTTTTCCACTAATTTTAACCACATCTTTATCAATTTTTTTAAATTCTTTATAGGCAACGTTATAAGTATTTACGGTGGTTCCTAAATGTCCACCTAATTTATTCATAAATTCATCATAATTTCGAATATGTTTTTCGAGATTTCCGACTTGTTTACGGATATCTTTGGCTGATTCTTCAATTTGCATAGCTCTTAAACCCTGTAAAACAGTTTGTAAATAAGCCAAAAAACTAGTCGGGGAAACGATGACTACGTGTTTTTCTTTAAAAGCATATTCAACCAAATCACGAGCCGAGACTGAGCCAGAACCAACTTTATTAATTAACAAATCATAATAGATTGCCTCAGAAGGAATAAACATAAAAGCAAAATCCATTGTGCCCTCGTCTGGCCGAACATATTTAGCCGTTTCGTCGATTCGATTTTTTAAATCTTGTTTAAAATTTTTTTCTAAAACTACTAATTTTTCCGGATCACCAGTTTCTAAAATTCTTTGATAATTTTCAAGAGAAAATTTAGAATCAATCGGAATGATTTTATCTTTAACAAAAACTACGGCATCAACCACTTGGCCATCTTTAAATTTGTATTGCATTTGGTATGAACCAGGATCCAAAACATTGCTTAAAGTTTCTTCTAAATAATATTCTCCTAAAACTCCGCGTTGTTTTGGATTTGTTAAGGTTTCTTGCAAATTACGTAATTGGTCAGAAAAACCAAGAACCTGTTTATTTGTTTCTTCTAATTTGGTTAACTTTTCAGTCACGTCTCGAATGGTTTGTTGAGATTGATGAGACTGTTTTAAAAAAGAATCTTGTAAGGTTTTAGTTGTATTGCCCATTTGAGAATCAACCGTACGACTCAAATCATTTATTTGTTGAAAAAGAAGTTTGGTCATTTCAGAACTATTTGAATTCTTATCCTTGCTGAACTTCCCTAAAAGCCACAATAAAAAAATATTAAAAATTACTAAAGTGCCTAATAAAAATATTAAAATAAAATCTATCATTTCTAAAGTATAGCAGGTCTTTCAATATATGGTAAAATGATTTTTGTTAAATAACTAAGAAAATAATTATGTCAATTCAAGAAAAAATTCGAGAAGATATGAAACAGGCTCTACGAGAAAAAAAAGATCTAGAGCTCGGTGTTCTACGTGGTATTTTGGCGGGTTTTACCAACGAATTAGTTGCCAACAAAAAAACTCCTCAGGAACCGATTGATGATGAAATGGCTATTAAAGTTATTTCAAAAAATGCCAAACAAAGAAAAGATTCCATTGAACAATTTGAAAAAGGTGGCCGAGAAGAATTAGCAGAAAAAGAAAAAGCGGAGCTAAAAATAATCGAAACTTATTTACCCCAAAGAATGACTGCGGAGGAAATAAAAAAAGTGGTAATTGCTAAAAAAGAGGAGCTTAAAATTCAAGACAAAAGTCAAATTGGAATGTTTATGGGAGCAGTTATGAAAGAACTCAAAGGTCAAGCCGACGGTAATCTCGTTAAAGAAATTATTGAGGAAATTTTAAATTAATTCTGAACTTTATCATGAACAATCTGAACAAAATGGTTAATATTTTTTTAGGCCTATCTTTTCTTGGATTAATAGATTCAATTTATCTTTCTTACATGAAACTTCAGGAATCAGACTTAGTTTGTAATGTTTTAGAGGGTTGTAATCTGGTAACCCAAAGTGAATATGCAAAAATATTTGGTATTCCTTTGGCTTATCTTGGAGTTTTCTTTTACTGTTTACTTATTTTAACTCTTTTATTTTTCTTAAAATCTAAAAAGGCTATTTGTTTTAGATTTTTACAAATAACAATTTTCGCCGGCTTTCTTTCTTCTCTTTATTTTCTTTATCTTCAAGTTTTTGTGATCAGAGCCTTATGTACTTATTGTTTGTTCTCTTTAATTATTAATTTGATTTTCTTTATTTATATGTTCTTTTTCGAATATAAAAAAAGAGCTGTGCTAAAAAACACAGCTCTTTAAATTAAAAACCAAAGAACAAAAGTTAGAATCGAGGAGTCTCCGGCGTAATTCCTATTAGTTGGAAATGCCAGACTTCCCGATATTCACCGAACTCGAAACCTTCACGCAGAAAAGCCTCGTGAAGGATTTTCTGGCGGTGGAAAAAAATTGAATCCGGATCATTATAGAAGTCGAGAAACCTCGATCCGGGTCCGTCTTTTTCCAGATCATACAGATACAGGGGCTTACCACCCTGTTCGGTTAAAACAGCATCAACCGCCAAGCCGGTTGAGTGAGGTAACTTTTCGAAATTGAAAAGCCCTTCAACTTGAAGACCTCTCTCTCGCCTTTTTTCGATTATTAACCGATATAAAGCGAGGGGTCGCCAAGCGTCCTTAATCAAAAGATCCCACCCGTATTCAGACATGAGGGATTTTCTGATGTTAATTATTTTCCTAACTACGTCATAGTGAAGGTACATTCCTTCATCCAGAATTCCGATGGAAGCCAAATCAGCATGAGTGATACCGATCTTTTCCCCGCCAGCGTTCCAATAATAGTTGGAACACTGAACTCCAAAACTCTGCAGTCGTGAAAATCCTTCCGGAATCATTTTTTAACCCTTTCTTTTCTTCAGATTTCTTCAGATTTTTAAAGAACATTATCTAACCTTTTTGAATTATAACATAAACAAAATTAAATGTCCATCATTACATAATTTACTCTTGCGCCAAATAAAAAGTGTGCATTCTTTTGAAATGCACACTTTTAAAAATCATTTAGTCACAAACATTTTTTATTTTAGAAATAATCGCGGCCAATTAATCATTAAAATTAAATGACCGATCATTGCTAAAATTCCCAGTATTACCAAGGAATGGAGTAAACCATTTTTGTCAATTATTTCTCCAAATGTCCACAAACCAATGGCAACCATCACGCTTACAATAGATGACTGAACAGAGAGAACTGTCGCTCTTGTTTCGTTTTTGAGAAATTTCTCTGTCATACTATTAATAAAAGGATTATACATCCCTCTAATAATATTTTGAAACAAAACAAGGTAGGCCATAAGGGGAATCGGAAATAACCCCATTAATAAAACAGGGATTCCCAAAATAGGAATTAAAATCCAAACAACTTTTTCATTCCCCATTCTTTTTTCAATTTTATGACCGTATCGGCTTGAAAACCAAGCGATCATATTCAAAAGAAAAAAGATAATTCCAAATTCACTCATCTTTAAATTAACGACTTCGAAATATGGATTGTAATTAAAAAACCATATTTTGGAAACTAAACCGATGATGCACATGTTCGTTGTAATCCACAAAATCTGAGGATTACGACACAAATCTCTTAATCCCCTAATCATTTGATTGAAATGCTTTTTTCCAGATAATTCTCTCTTTTTTTGAGGAGGCTCTGTTAAGAAAAAAACACAAACAACCGGAATAACGAGAGTGGGTAAACTAAGGAGAAGTGGTAATCTCAAACTTGTTTCAGCGAACATTGTGGCCATTGGAGCACAAAAAGCCATCAATAATAATTGATAACTTCGAACTTTTCCGGAATAAATCCGATAAAAATCTTTCTCTTTTTCCAAAGCCAAACAAGTTTCTTGAATAAGAGCCTGTTCTGTGCCTGAATTAAAGGCTGCTCCGACAGCCCACAAAAGATTTCCAATCCAAACATGCCAAACTTTCGTCATTAGGGCGAAAAAAATGAACGAGAAGAACAGGAAAATTTCGGCAATAATGAGCACTTTTTTTCGACCAATGATGTCTGAAAGCGCGCCTGTCGGAATGTCAATAATTAAACAAATCACAACACAAGTCGCTTCGATAATAAAAATTTCCCGAAGAGACATATGAGCGAGATGTTGAAGGGTCAATATTAAAATTGGACCCCAAAATAATGGCTCACCGAAAACTGTCAAAATCATCATGATTTTGAGATTTGACTCTAGACTATTTTTTTTCATGTCTGCAACCTTTCAAAGAACTTTTTTACTTACTCAATAAAAAACCGGCTTCTTATTGAGCCGGTGCCTTTCTAGAAAGAAAATCATGGAGTTAAGAAGATAAAAAACTACAACTGCCTCGGCTCAATATAAGCAAAAAATGAATCGGAAAAGATTTTGCCATCACAAAATCGTCCCAATGTCTTTTTGGCGCTTGTTTATTCAGATACAGTTGTATTTTTGTATGTTTCATACAACTCCATTAATATCACAAAATTATAATATTGTAAATGAGATGTGGATTAAAATTGTTGACAGTAAAAGTTATGGGTTTATACTCATAATAATGTCATTCTTTTTATTATTAACTTTTACTTTTTAAAATGAATAGAAAAAATATTTTAAGGGGTCTTCTTTTTCTTTTATTAATAGCTTTTTTCGTGACTTTTATCCAAATAAAAAATAATTCCCTTAGAATCACTTACGGGGAAAAAACTAAAGGTTTAATGCTATTAATTGAATATAAGGACACAATCGGTTTATCAAACTTTGTGAACGAAATGGAAAAAAGAGACATCAGCGGTCTTTTAATGGTTACTCCAGAATTTGTTCAGCAAAACTGTGAAGCGATTAAAGAAATTACTCAGCACGATATTGAATTAGTGGCTTCTAATATTGAAGGACCTTTTTGGGATGTTCCTTACGAAGAGCAAAAAACTCGAATTATTGAAATGGTAGAAGGAATTGAATCTTGTACTGGTATTCCAATACGAATTATCTCTTCAACTTATATGGCTTCCGATTCAACAACTGTTAGAATCGCTCAAGAATTAGGAATTCCTTATGTTACCGCGCGAGGAACTACTGGCACCAAGGCGACAGTTTATCAAATTGAAGATTATCCCGATGTAAGAATTCTATCAGTTTCCAATATTCCCCATGTCAAATATGAGTATGGATCTTTGTGTGATTATTCATATTACGAAAGAAATGGTCAACCTCAAGATATGTTAGCGGAATTAATGAGAGCTCTTGAACCCTTAACCCCTAAAGAACAAGCGCGTTTTGGTACTCAAAATAAAATTACTCCGACCACACACACTAATATCGGTGGTTATTTAAAACCTTGGATGGATATGTGGTTAAATTTCTGGGAAACGACCTCGGATGATATTAAATGGGTTAATTTAGATGAATTTATGGAAGATGCTGACTGGAAATTACCTCTATGGCAAATTCCTATTAACAAAAACAATCCTTATACCTCAGAAAAAATTCGACCGGCGAATTCTTATAACGAAATAGAAAAAGTAAGTAATCCTTGTAAAGTTGAAAACATTGGTCAAGAAAACTCCTCCGAAGAATATTCTTCGGAGACTGAAGAAAAGTACAGCGTGGGGGAAAAAATTATTGTCTTTCACAATGGCCAAGGTCCAATGTGTTTAGATTTTTTGGATTTTATAAAAACTGTTGATTATCCGGTAGAAGAATTTATTGACTCAGAAGCCGGTTTTGCTGAAAAATTCTCTGAAATTAAATCCAATTTCAGTAGTAGTGAGGGCATTCATCCTCTCTTCAGTTACTATCCGATTATTTTTATTAAAGATCGAGCCTTCTCTGGATTTAATGAGTCAATTCAAGAAGAAATTTTAAAAGAAATTTCAAGATAATTTTTTTAAAAAAAGTTTTGATTTGACATAAAGTGATTATGAATATATAATCATAATATAATCTTAATTAAAATAAAACTATGGGAAGACCTTCACTTTGTTTTTGTCGCACAATTAAATTTAAACCGGATGTCGTTTATTTCAAACCACAAGGTATTCCTCTACGAGATCTAGCAATTGTTGAAATTTCTTTGGAAGAAATTGAGGCCTATCGGCTTCGTCACATCGATGACTTAGATCAAATCACCGCCGCCGAACAGATGAAAACTTCTTCGAGTACCTATCAAAGAATTTTATATTCTGCTTATAAAAAAATTGGAGATGCTTTGATAAACGGTAAAGCAATTAAAATTATTTCTCACAAATAAAAAAGGCGGAAACACTTGGGTATTTCCGCCTATATTCTTTTTAGTTAATTTTTAGGTTTGATTTATTTCACCGCTTTCTTTTTGAAGAATTCTTACCATAGAAGGTGTATATTCATCGCAAAGCCAATTGTAATAATCTCGATTGTCTGTTAAACGCCAAAGTAAAAACAAAGTTCTGGCACAAGATTTCTGAATCAGAAAACTTTCCAATAGAACAATCGCCTTCGCTTTTTGCTTGAGAAGCAAATAAGCCTCTGCTCGATTTTTTACAATCATTGCTAGTCCCGGACTAAGTCTTTCCGCCTCCTCTAAGATTTCTAATTTAAGTTCCGGAGAATCTTTCAATTGAGCCACAGATACTAACATGGACGAAGCAATCGCACTCCATATTTCATGCTCTTGAATTTTGGGATGAATAATTTCAATCGGATAAATCGTTGACAACGGGTCGAATTGAATTCCGTCTACCAGAATCACAGCATGCGGCTCTTCATAAAGTAGAATTTCTAAAAGCCGCTCTTCTCGATGAATTGAATTCTCCGGCAGACCCTCTAAGCGAATTCGATTTAACAAATCTTGACGTAATCGATCCGAGAGAACTTCACCATAAGTGATTAAGTGTCTTGAAGAGAATTGAGTCTCAACCAATGCCGCAGCTTGAGCAATTCGCCCAAGATAGGAACGACCATTGAGAGCTAAATTATGGCAAGCGATATTTTTTTGAGATTCTTGAAAAAAGTTACTATTTGCGTTAATAGCATCAAATTTCAAATCCCAAGGAAAATTAAATAGCGTGACCAATGGATCCGAAAAGATTGGAAAAAAAATTGTTTTTCCCAAGGTGGCAACGGCAATTTCTCGAACTTTTTCCGGAGTGAGAATACTCATGAAAATCTCCCTTTTGATTTTAACCTTTTTAATGAACAAATCCCCCATAACTAAATCATTTTCAGACATCCTTGTCAAAAAATGAGTCGTAAATTCAGTAATAAAAAGAGCGCTTTCTAAAAGAAAGCGCTCAAGAAATAATTTTTTAATTTCGAAATTCACAAATCAATCCCTTACTTAATCCCGCAAAGGAAAAAGAAGAGAAAGTGACGATTGAAGCCATTATGGTAATAGCAACAAAATCATCAAAAAGATCCTCTTGGAAAAGAGTCATCAAAGTGAATCCGCTAATAACAACACAAAGTGCGGTTACAATAACAGAGTCAATAAGAGACCTTATCCAATAATCAAAAAGTCCTCCTTCTCGAAACCCCTTCAAATCTGGTTTGCAGCTACTGACTACCCCAAAGACAAAGAAGATGGTGGCAAAATAGAAAAATATTATTGGCCACACCAAAAAAAACAGATCATAAAAAACAATAGATTGCCCTGATCTGAGATTGCAAACCTCTGCCAAAGCAGGGACTGTATACTTTTGAAAGTATATAGTCAACATTCCCACCATAACGGGTAAAATCAACCTTTTTGAAATTTCAAAAACCTTCATTTTCTCTCCTTTTTTTGTGTGAAGTTCTTAAACTCTCCATTTTTAATAGTATCATAAAATACTATATTTGTCCATAGGTAAAATTAAAAACACCACCTATATAAGGGTGGTGGAGTGACGACTGATTTTACTCAGTCGTCACTTAAAATTAATTTTCCTTGAGGGCTCTAAACCTCATCATCAACTCATCGGCCACTTTCGTTCCTGTTTTCTCCAGAAAAGAAATTTTCTTTTCTTTTTCTGAAATCTCCTTCTTCAGGTCTGATACCTCATCATTCAATCTGTGGTTTTCTTGTTTCAGTCTTTCAACTTCGACGACCACCTCTGCCAAATTTTCATTCAGCTGATTGACTTCAACATCCAAAGTCGGATTGGATGTTTCCAACTTCCTTTTGAGAAAGTGATTTTTCCTCTGAAGACTGAGGCGATCTTCTAAACATTTTAGAACAGCCTCGACACTCTCTCGAGTAACGATCAGATCAAAAAAGGTCGGGTCAAGAAGAAGATAACGAAAAATTTTCCCATTTTCTCCTCCCGCCTTGTTCAACTTGCGAACCAATCCGAGCTGGTTCAAGAAAAGTACAAAACGAGGAAGATTTGTTTCAAATCCTGCATTTTCTAACTCTTTGTTGATAGCAAAACGGCCAATGTACCGTCCTGCATCATCCTGTTCACAAAGAGTCTGTAGAAATTTAACTGCAGCTCGAGCAGTAGCGATAATATCATCGCTACGACCAGTTTCAGGATTGATTGTTGAAAGAGGGTAATGGGCTGAGTTATTTTCGCCAATACTCATTGCTTATTTCTCCTTACTGATTACTAATTACTAATTGCTAATTGCTAATTGCTAATTGTTAATCGTTGGGTTTTGTAAAGTTTTAATCAAAAAGACTGAGACGACGAGCTTTTCTCGCTCTCCATCCCGCACCTTTTCTAATGAGTTTACTCACGGCAACAACTTCTCCGACTTCTGGATAGTCGTCCTCGATCCAAACATCGCTGATTAACGAAAAGGTGATTTTGATACCTCTCTCATCTACAGCGACAGCGTACGGAACGTAAGGTCCATGCCTTCCGGCCGGTTTCACTAATTTACAAATAGTAACTTGCAATGAATCATTTTGAGACATAAACAACTCCTTGTTAGTTTGTGAAATGAGCTAAATCTAGTGAATATTATACATAAATAATGGATAATGTCAATCTTTGTTAAAGTTGACAGGTACCCCAAGAATTTTCAATCTTCTTTATGTCTTCTTTAAAATATGGACTAAGTGAACATAAATAAAGTTTGTCGGGTTTCAGTTCTGGAGCTGACACAAACGCAATCATTGCACCAAAAGAAAAACCTAGTAGATAATTGTTATCGGTTTTATGTTTAAGATAATTTTATTTATAACTCTTTACGTTATTTGAAATGGTGTTGTAATTTCATTTCACGGGATATATTTTCACAAAAAAACCTTTCTCATTAAAAAAATTTACCATCCATTTATATTGTTTATCAGAAGGTTCTTCTTTAAAACCAGGAATTATGAAGATTGTTTTATTTTGTGACATATATTTATATAATACACAAAAATAAAAGTAAGTGAT